>NZ_WKFA01000036.1:0-53210 GCF_021605325.1 Pseudomonas sp. PA-7-1E | reverse complement strand
GGTAATGACAATAACGAGAATAGAGCATCTACAACCATGGCATTACTGACTGAACACGAGCAGCGCCAAGTCGCCGAAGCGATCGCCCGGGTCGAGAAAACCACCGACGCGGAGTTGGTCACCGTGCTGGCGGCGCGCGCCGACGACTACGCCTACATTCCGTTGCTGTGGGCGAGCTTGATCGCGTTGGTGGTGCCGGGTGTGGTGCATTACCTGTCGGGCTACCTGACCATGTACACCTTGCTGGTGGCGCAGTGGGCGACGTTCATTGTGCTGTGCCTGGTGTTCCGCTTGCCCAAGGTCACTACTCGGCTGATCCCGCGTTCGGTACGCCACTGGCGTGCGTCCAACCTGGCGCGGCGGCAGTTTCTGGAGCAGAACCTGCACCACACGGTGGGCAGCACCGGGGTGCTGATTTTTGTCAGCGAGGCCGAGCGTTATGTGGAGATCCTGGTGGATGACGGGATTTCCAAGCGCCTGGATGACAGCAATTGGGACGCTATTGTCCAGGCGTTTACCCAGCAAGTTAAACAGGGGCAGACGCTGGCCGGGTTCATCGCCTGCGTTGAAGCCTGTGGCGAGTTGCTCAAGGTGCATGTGCCCGTTACCCAAACCCGCAACGAACTGCCCAATCGCCTGGTTGTACTCGAATAACTGCTTTTTTGTAGGAGCGAGCTTGCTCGCGAAAAACTCATCGACGCCGCGTTCATTCAGGACACCCGCGTTATCGTTGACGTTTTTCGCGAGCAAGCTCGCTCCTACACAAGGCAGCATCCTTATTCGGGTTGATTGACCGTTGATCAAATAACCCCGTGCCCTGAACCCCCATCCCGCCTAAAATGCCCGGCATTCTTTACCCGAGGCGTTTTTGTTCATGTCCGTCACCGCTCAACCTGCCCGCCCTGCGCCGGATCATCATGCCCAGTTCATCGAACTGTTGAGCGCAAGCTTGGCCCAGAACGCTTTTATCAAGCTGGTGCTGGCCAAGTACGTCGGTGAGGAAGCCGAGTTGCAGCGGCTGATCATCAAGCCGGTGGTGGTCAAGGAGCAGCCTTGCCTGTCGTTCGTCTATCGCTACAAGACCCGCGACATCACCAAGAACTTCCCCTTGGCCGACGGCGTGGCGGCGATCGCCGAGCTGTTGCCCAGCTCGTTCAAGAACGCGCACTTGCTGGCGCTGACCGACGAAGCCCAGTTGGAATACAGCAAGAAGAACAAAAGTTCGCTGTTCAAAAGCAAACCGCAGCAACTGCGCGAAGCGCCTTCAGCCGAGCATAACCGTGAAAAAAATCGCTTCCTCGACCTGAGCCGGCCGTTCCTCTCCGACCTGGGCGTGACCGACGCCAAGCAGGCGCTGATCCCCTCGATGTCGCGCAAGTGGAAGCAGATCAACAAGTTCATCGAAGTGTTCAGCCATGCGCTGACGTCGTCGCCGTTGCAACTCGACCGCCCGGTGCGTGTCGCCGATTTCGGCTCGGGCAAGGGTTACCTGACCTTCGCTATTCACGATTACCTGCGCAATACCCTCAAGGCCGAGGGCGAGGTCACCGGTGTCGAGTTGCGTGAAGACATGGTCACCCTCTGCAACAGCGCCGCTGCGCGCCTGGAGCATCCGGGGCTGGTGTTCAAATGCGGCGATGTACGCAGCGTGGCGCCCAGTGAGCTGGACGTGATGATTGCCTTGCATGCCTGCGACATCGCCACCGACTACGCGATCCACACCGGCATCCGTTCCGGTGCGTCGATCATCATGTGCTCGCCGTGCTGCCACAAACAGATCCGCCTGCAGATCCAGAGCCCGGCGTTGCTCAAGCCGATGCTGCAATACGGCCTGCACCTGGGCCAGCAGGCGGAAATGGTCACCGACAGCCTGCGCGCATTGTTCCTTGAAGCCTGTGGCTATGAGACCAAGGTGTTCGAGTTCATCTCGCTGGAACACACCAACAAGAACAAGATGATCCTGGCGGTCAAACGTGCCGAGCCTGTGGACAACGCGCAGCTATTGGCAAAAATCCAGGAGCTCAAGGCGTTTTATCACATCACCGAGCACTGCCTGGAAACCCTGTTGCGCGGGGATGGCTACCTGGCCTGAAATGGGCGCGGTTCCCTGTGGGAGCTTGCTCCCGTGACGGCCCTGGCGGCCAGCGCATATCTACCTGACGCCCCGCGATCAAATTGTGGGAGCTGGCTTGCCTGCGAAGACGGCCTGACAGCCGACCGGGATGTGGGATCAGACTGAGTACATATCCGTTATTTAGGTAACGGCCACTTAGGGTTCCGCCCTGACGGCGGCTCACTTTGCAAAAGCGGCAAAGTAAGCAAAACGCTCTTGCCCCACCACTCGGCACCTCGCCTAGGCTCGGTGTGCCCGTAATCCGCCAGTGATTTGGGGGGCCGCCGCCACGCGCCATCCATGGCGCGGGGCGGCTAAACCGGCATCCCTGCCGGTTTACCCCCCAAATCCCTGGCGAATTCCGGCCAGCGTGGTTTAACGGGGCGCCTGAGATCAAGATCACAAGCAGATCAAGATCAAGAGCGGCTCGCTTCGCATCGTGGTTACCGGTGGCTGCGGCGAACTGCACAGTTGTGTAGATACCTATGGCTATCGCAGGCAAGCCAGCTCCCACATTTGGAATGCGTGTGTGCTTAGAAGAACCGCGTCACGCTGATCTTCGCATCACGCCCCTTGGTATAGGCACGGTCGCCGCTCAAGGCCGGGCGGAAGTTTTTGTTGAACAGGTTGTCCACCGTGAAGTTCACCTCGGTGCCTTTGAGATATGCCTGCTGCGGCGCCCATTTGGCGAACAGGCCCTGGGTGTTGTAGCGCTTGTTGCCGTACTGGTCGTAGAACACATCGCCGATGCTGGAGCCCGGGCCGCCCGAGTATTTGTCGCTGGGCAGGCGGTCGGTGGCGCCGATGAATTGGCCCATCCAGCCCACCTGGGCATCCCAGGCCGGGATGTGAGTGCCCAGTACCAGCACCCATTTGGTCGGCGGAATATCCCGCGCGGCCACGTCCGGGCCCCAGGGATTGGTGTAGGCGCCTTGGTGCTGGCCCTTGGCATAGGCGAACGACACCGAGCCAAACAGGTAGGTGGAGTTGTAGATCGATTCGAGCTCAACGCCCTTGATGGTCAGGCTGCCGATATTGCGGTAGTTGGACATCGGCCCAGGCGGGCAAGCTGAAGCGATGCTGCCGCCATTGACAGCCTGGTTCTGGCAACCCACGCCGGTGGCCTTGAAGATCTCGTCTTCGACTTTGTTGTGAAACAGGGTGGTGCGCAGTTGCAAGTTGTCGTCCTGGGCGAGCAGGTTATCGAAGCTGGTGATGTTGCCCAGGGTGATCGAGGTGATGCGCTCCGGGTCCAGGTCGACGCTGGTGGCGGTGCGACTGCCCACGCCCTGCACTTCGTATTGTTCGTCGATCACCGGGGCGCGCCAGGTCTGGCTCCAGTTGGCGAACAGCCCCACACTCGGCGTCACGGTCCAGAATAGCGCCAGGCGTGGCGACCAGCCAGTGTAGGTGCGGTCGCTGTAGTCGTGACCCACTGCCGGGTTGTTGTAGTAGGGCGCATCGTTGCCTTCGCCGCGGTTGCGCACATGGTCGTAGCGCAGCGACGGCGTGATCGTCACGTCGCCCAACGTCACCGCGTCCTGGATAAAGAAGCTGTTGGTATCGACTTTGCCGTGGGGCATGAAGCCCGGCTGGAAGTGCCCGTAGTTGTAGCGCGGCGTGTTGTAGGTGGCGCCGGGCATCCACATCTCGGTTTCGCGGGTGTGCTTGCGGATTTGCCCGCCGACCGTCACGGCATGCTGCAAGGGGCCGGTGTCAAACAGGCTGACGTTACGGATATCCAGGAGCTTGTCGGTGTAGGCGGTGTCCATCTTGCGCCCGCCGGTGGCCAACTGGAAAAACGCCGTGGCGTCACGCTCATCGGTCTGCTCGGTGTTGGACTGGGAGTACTTGATGGTCAAGTCCACCAGCGGGTTGTCCAGCGGCTGGTATTCATACTTGCCCGACCAGGTGGTGTCGACCGTGTCACGGTGGGCGAGGAAGCGCTTCAACGCGCCTTCGTAGCCGTAGCGGTCGATGTTGAACTGGGTCGGTGGCGTGGGGTAACTGGCGGCGGAAAACGGGGTCCAGCGGTTGCTGTGGGAGCGCGAGTATGACAGCCCGACACTGTGCTCATCGGTAAAATGCGCGTTGACCTTGAACAGCTTGCCGTCCACATCCTGGGCGCTGTTGGGCAGGCGCTGGGGGTTGATCGGGTACTCATTGTTGTCGTTGGGCAATTTGGCGGCCACCTTCATATCGCCGCCGTCGCGTTGGGTCAGGTAGGCCAGCGCATCGAAACGGCCGTCGTCGGTACGGCCATAGACGGCACTGCTGTAGACCTGTTCATGGTCGTTGCTGGAGTAGCCATATTTGAGCATCGCACCGCTGTTGCGGCCGTCCTTGAGCAGGTCCGGGGCGTCCTTGGTGACCATGTTGACCGTGCCGCCGAAGCCGCCATTACCGGTGAACGGCGAGTTGGGGCCTTTTTCCACTTCAATGCGCTTGATCAGCTCGGGCTCGATAAACACCGTGCCTTGCTGGTAACGCTCAAAGCCTGTCTTGGTGGCACCGTCAACGGTCAGCGGCACGTCTTCGGCATCGCCGAAACCACGGATGTTGATGGTCTGGCCGCCGGGCTTCAGCGAGCCGCCCTGGCTGACACCGGGCAAGGTCTGCAACAGGCTGGGAATGTTATTGGACTGGTAACGGTCGATGTCGGCCTGGGTCAGGGTGGAGCGGTTGACGGTGCTGGCGTTTACCTCATTGCCGGTACCGATCACGCTCAGGGTGTCCAACTGGATTGCACCACCGGTGGTGGTTTTGCCCTCGTCGGGGCGCACCACATAGGTACTGCCGACCTTGATCAGGTTGAGCTCACCGTTTTTGAGCAGGGAACGGATGGCCACTTCCGGGGTGTAGTCACCGTCAAGCGCTGGGGCCTGCACGTTCTTGAGCAGGGTTTCATCGAACAGCAGCTGGATTTTCGCTTGCTGGGCCACCAGGCTCAGGGACGTGGCCAGCGACTGGGCCGGCAGGTGCAGCTTGAACGACTCGGCTTCGGCGCTGAGGCTCAAGGCCAGGCACGTAGCCATGAGTGTCGGTCGAATAAACAGGTGCGAAGCGTGGCAAGGCGCGCGAAACATGAAATCCCCCGGAGCGGCTAAATAGCCAAAAAGGTGTGCGTATCAAACACAGACAGGAGGAAGACGGGGCAGGCAAAAAAAACCACACATGCGAATGCAAAATATTCTCATGTGTGGTTTCTGCCGTTTATTTGCTCGGCTCGATTCTCATGATGCCATCCGCCGAGAGCACGGTTTTCACTGGCAACAGCGCGGGCAAGGCGTTGAGCAGGGCGTCCGGGTCGCTCACATCAAGGTTGCCCGACACCTTGAGCTGCGCGACGGCCTTGCTGACCTGCAACGGCGCCTGTGGACGGTAGAGGCTCAGTTCGTCGATCAGGCTGGCCAGCTCTCGATTGCGAAACGACAAATGCCCGCTGCGCCAATCGGCGATCTCTTCGGCGCTGAGGCTTTGCGATTGCACGGTGCCTTTGGCGTAGTTGTATGAGGCCCGTTGCTGGGCGCCGAGCAGGGTGACGGGGCTTTCGCCATTTGGCGCGAAAGCGACCTGGCCATGGGCAACGCTGACCACCAATTGCTGCTGCCCACGGCGCACATCGAAAGCCGTGCCCACCACCCGTACGCTCGACTCGCCGGCCTGCACGTAGAGGGGGCGTTCCTTGTCGGCGGCCACTTCGATGTACAGCTGGCCTTTGTCCAGATGCAGCACCCGTTGATGGGCGCTGAAGTCCACGCGGATATGGGTGTTGGCATTCACATACAAGGTACTGCCATCTGGCAGATTCAAAGTGCGCATGCCCTTGGCATGGGTGGCAACCTGGTTGTGATACAGCTCGCGCGGTGCGCCGATAGAGGTCGCCAGCACGGCGCAGAGCAGAGCAGCCGCCATCGCCAGGGCAGGGCGCCAAAGGCTGGGCTTGCGCTTGGGCAGTGCCAACGGTTTGTTCAATTGTTGCAACTGGGCGAGGTCGGCCCACAGCTGTTCGAATTCGGCATAGGCGCGCGCATGCGCGGGCACCGCCTGCCAGTCGGCAAAGGCTTTACGGTCGGCGCGGCTTGCTTCGTTGCGGTTGCGTGCAAACCAACTGGCGGCTTGGGCGTCGATGCAATCGCTCGCTTGGCTGTCCAGCGCGTCTGTGTCGCTCGGGCGGTTCATTCTGGCTGCTCCGTGCCGGGGGCGGGTTGAAGGCGGCGCTTGCAGTGCAGCAGGGCAAAGGCGATGTGCTTTTCCACCATGCTGGTGGAGATGCCCATGCGCGTTGCTATCTGCGCCTGGCTCAAGCCTTCGAAGCGGTGCAGCATAAGGGCTTCTCGTCGGCGCGGCGAGAGTTCGGCAAGGACTTCTTTCAACTGTTCCAGGCGTTGCAGGCGAAGGGCGGCGGCCATGGGGTCGTTGTGCTCGTCGGTGACCGGCTCGGCATCCATTTCGGCGTGATCAGGGTGGACGGTTTGCCGTACCTTCTGTTTGCGCCAGTGATCGCGCAGCAGGTTGCGCGCCATCTGGAACAGAAACGCTCGTGGCTGCTCGACCTTGGCACGGTCGCGGTAGCCCAGCCATTGGGTAAATACATCCTGGGCCATGTCCGCCGCGTCGCTGGCGTTGTCCGTGCGTTTACGCAGGAAATACAGAATGTCTGCATAAAACCCGCGACAGGCATCGGCCGCCGACGGGTCGGGCTGGGGACGAGACATGGATACCCTTCTTGACGAAGTACGACGTGGAAAAGTCGCGAATGATATCGAGAATTATTGTCATTTATCTCCAGCTAAATAGGTCTCCCGTGTTTGGCTGGAAAAAATTGGGGCATGGCCTTTAATCCTACAAGTTTGGGAGCGATATCCCACTCAAAGGAGAAAGTCATGGCTGGATGGTATGAGTTGAGTAAAAGCAGTAACGGGCAGTTTCGTTTCGTGCTTAAGGCGGCGAACGCAGAAACCATATTGACCAGCGAGCTTTACACCACCCGCGGTGCTACTGAAGCCGGCATTGCTTCAGTGCAGGCAAACAGCCCACATGATGAACGTTATGAGAAAAAAGTGGCCAGCAACGGCCAACCGTTCTTCAACCTCAAGGCGGCCAATCATCAAGTGATCGGCAGCAGTGAGCAGTACACCTCTACAGCCGCACGAGACAATGGCATTGCCAGCGTCAAGACCAATGGTCCCAGTGTCACTATCAAGGACAAGACCTGACGGTTGTGCAAGAAGACCTGCGCCCGGCTCGTGAGAGCCGGGCGTTTTTTATACCGATGACAGCAACGCTTTGAGCTGTCCGATCCCTGCCTCACCCAACGGGAACACCGGCAAGCGCGGATTACCCACCTCCAACCCGGTCAAGCGCAACCCGGCCTTGATCGTCGCCGGCAGCCCGCCTTTGAGGATGAATTGCAGCAAGGGCAACTGTCGGTAGAACAGCTCCCGCGCCTTGCTCAAATCATCGGCCAGTACGGCCTGATACAAGCTCAGGTTCAGTTGCGGGATCAGGTTCGGCGCCGCGGTGCACCAGCCTTTGGCGCCAGCCGCGAAGGCTTCCAGCGCCAGCGGGTTGCAACCGTTGTAGAACGGCACGTCACTCTGCAGTTTCAACTGGTGCATGCGCTGGATGTCGCCAGTGCTCTCCTTGACCATGGTCACGTTCTCGACCTGCTTGAGGATACGCAGGATCAGCTCCACCGACATGTCGGTGCCGCTGGTGGCCGGGTTGTTGTAGAGCATGATCGGCACGCCGATGCTGTCGCCGATGGCGGCGTAGTGAGCGAGGATTTCCGCGTCACTGAGTTTCCAGTACGAGGCCGGCAGCACCATGACCACATCGGCGCCGTGCTCTTCGGCGTAGCGGGCGCGGCGCACGGCCTTGGCGGTGGTCAGGTCGGACACGCTGACAATGGTCGGCACGCGCTTGGCGACTTTCTTGATGCTGTAGGCGCTGACTTCATCCCACTCGGCATCGCTCAGGTAAGCGCCTTCGCCCGTGCTGCCCAAGGGCGCAATGGCGTGGACGCCGCTGTTGATCAAGCGGTCGATGGAGCGCCCGAGGGCGTCGAGGTCAACGCGCTGGCCGTCGGCGCTGAAGGGCGTGATGGTGTAGCCGATGATGCCGTGAATGGTTGGGTTGGACATGGGGGAAACTCCGGTCGAAAAGGGGGGCAATCAGTTCAGGCAATCGGCGTGCTTGCGCAGGTTTTGCCGGGCGTAATAGTTGAACGCGGCGCCGTGGCGTTTGGGTTTGGAGATCCAGTCGTGGGCCTCGCGCCCCAGCTCCGGCAGGATCGGTTTGACGGTACCAGCAGACATCGCCAGCAACTGCAACTTGGCAGCCCGTTCGATCAACTGCGCAATCACGCAGGCTTCTTCGATGCTGGCCCCGGTGGACAACTGGCCGTGGTGCGAGAGCAGAATGGCGCGCTTGTCGCCCAGGGCCGCGGTGATGATTTCCCCTTCTTCATTGCCCACCGGCACGCCGGGCCAGGCCTCCAGGAACGCGCAATCTTCGTACAGCGGGCAAAGGTCCATGTGCGACACCTGCAACGGCACTTCCAGCATCGACAGCGCGGCAATGTGCGTGGGGTGTGTGTGGATGATGCAGTTTACATCCGGGCGGCCGCGGTACACCCAGGTGTGAAAACGGTTGGCGGGGTTGGGAATGCCATGGCCTTCCAGTACTTCGAGGTCTTCGTTGACCAGCAACAGATTGCTGGCCGTGATTTCGTCAAAACCCAGGCCCAGTTGCTGGGTGTAGTAGGTGCCGGGCGTCGGCCCACGTGCGGTGATCTGCCCGGCCAAGCCGGAGTCGTGGCCGTACTCGAACAGGATTCGGCAGGTCAGCGCCAGCTTTTGCCGGTCGGTCCACGTATTATCTGCCAGGCTGTTTTGCATCTGGCTCAGTGCTTGCCTGACCAGTTGGTCTTTTGGGAGTGCTAATGTCTTGGCCATATCGGTGTCCTTTGGGTGGTTCAATGGACGTCGGATTTGCTGGTCGCCCGCTGCTCGCAAGGTCGTTGGGTGAATGCAAATGACACTAAAGATGCTATATGACACTTTGTGTCATTGGCAAGCCTGTCTCATCGCTTTCTGCAGGGATTAACCGCAGCACATGTCTATCCGCTTGAAAATATTAAGAAAAAAACTTGGCGTGACCCTGGAGGCCTTGGCCGAAAAATCCGGGATGACCAAGAGTTACCTGTCGAAAGTCGAACGCGGGATTAATACGCCATCCATCGCTGCGGCGTTGAAACTCGCCAAGGCGTTGAACGTGAAGGTCGAAGAACTGTTCAGCGAAGACAACGTCAGCCTCGACAGCTACAGCCTGGTGCGTAGCCATGAGCGGCCCGACACCTCGCCGGGTTATGCGGTGCTGGCCCATCAAGTCAGCGAGCGCAGCTTGTTGCCGTTCATCATCTACCCGCCGGCGGAGTTCACCGACAAGACCTTCAAGGAGCACCTGGGGGAGGAGTTTTTATTCGTGCATGAAGGCCAGGTTGAGGTGGATTTCATGAGTGAGCGCGTGCTGTTGGCGCGCGGTGATGCGCTGCATTTCAACGCGCAGAAACCCCACCGGATTCGCTCGGTGGGAGAGGTGCAGGCGCAGTTGCTGGTGGTGGTGCACAGCGCTGAGGAGTGAGACTGAGCCCGACTTGAAATGCATTCAATGTGGGAGCTGGCTTGCCTGCGATAGCGGTTTATCGGTGCCCAATCTGTCGCTGACCCACCGCCATCGCAGGCAAGCCAGCTCCCACATTTTGCTCAGCGTTCTACAGGGACGGACAATGCCGGATTGCCCAGTGGGTGCGTACGCGCGGTAAAGAACCTCAGTTCCACATTAGAGCCCTCGAACAGCTCCAGATACCGCCGCTTCTGCTGACGAACAAACCCATCACTGCGCCCCGACACCGAGATCGCCAGGGTGCTGATGCTGGCCTGGCCGATAGCATCCACCAGGTGTTTATCCTGCGGCCCCAAGTCATGGCCGAAGATGCACAGCGCGCCTTCATGGCTCAACAGCTGTTCATAACAGAACGACAGATAATCCGAACTGCGGATACTTTTGAGTTTCTCCTGCACCTTGCCTTCACTGACAAACAGCGGCACATCGTCGAGGGTCTTGATCGTGTTGTTGATGGCAAAACTGCTGAGCAGGGTGCTGTCGGTGGACGGCAATTTGCGCGCCGTGCCGTCGAGGTTGCGCACCAGGTGCAGGCCTCCGTGCAGGTACAGGATGCGGGTGATGTCGGTGCGCGTATTGCGCAGGTCGAAGCTTGAGTCGGCGCTGCGAAACAGGTCGTCGATACCCGGTGCGTGCAGGGTCGCCCAGTAGTTGAGCAAATCGTAGTTACTGGTGAAGACGGTGGCGTAGGTGGCCAGCTCCGCGTTGATCGTCGCCAGCGTCGACGGTTGCACCAGGCGCCAGGGAATGTGCACGGCATGGATGGTGTTGATCAGTGCTTCCTTGATCGCGTAGTAACGGTTACGCGGCGCCGCCGAGCTGACCGCCAGGGCCTTGTTGACCCGGCTGGTGGTTTTCAAGGCGCCCAGGGCTTGCTCGAAACTGCGGGTTTGCAAGGCGTCGAACACGCTGAGCTCGGAGGCGCTCAGGGGTTTTTCTTCGACGGTACGGGCGTTTTCGAACAGCGAGTCGTAGGCAAAGTCTTCCCAGATCGTGCGGCTGGCGCCGTTGCCGATCAGAATCCCGCTGAAGTCGACGGCAGCGCGCAGGGAGCTCCAGTCTTCAAGGTGGGCGTCAATATCCTGGAAATCCTTCATTGCGGCGGGTCTACTCGAAATCGGCTGGGGGGTGACTTTATCACGAGCCGGCATTGATCCTGATCAAGATGCGCCAGGCGGTACAGGTTGATTCTGTCGGCATAAAGCCTTTGAGGATTGATCATGAGCAGCACGTTCTTTATCCCCGCCGTCAACATCATGGGTATCGATTGCCTCGACGAAGCGATGACCGCCATCCGCAACTACGGCTTTGGCAAGGCGTTGATCGTCACCGACGTCGGCCTGGCCAAAGCCGGTGTGGCCGGCATGATCGCCGAGAAGCTGGCGATGCAGGATATCGACTCGGTGATCTACGACGGCGCCAAGCCCAACCCCAGCGTGGAAAACGTCGAAAAAGGCCTGGCGTTACTGCAACAGAGCGCCTGTGATTTCGTCGTGTCCCTGGGCGGCGGTTCGCCCCATGACTGCGCCAAGGGCATTGCCCTGTGCGCCACCAACGGTGGGCGTATCGGCGACTATGAAGGCGTGGACCGATCGAGCAAGCCGCAACTGCCGCTGGTAGCCATCAATACCACCGCTGGCACGGCCAGCGAGATGACGCGTTTTTGTATCATCACCGACGAAAGCCGCCACGTAAAAATGGCCATCGTCGACCGCAATGTCACGCCGTTGCTGTCGGTCAACGACCCGGCCCTGATGGTCGGCATGCCCCAGGGCCTCACCGCCGCCACGGGCATGGATGCGCTGACCCACGCCATCGAAGCCTACGTGTCCACCGCTGCGACACCGATCACCGACGCCTGCGCGATCAAGGCCATCGAATTGATCAGCGCCAACCTGCGCCTGGCGGTGCGCGACGGCACTGACAAGGCCGCACGGGAAAACATGGCCTACGCGCAATTCCTCGCTGGCATGGCCTTCAACAATGCGTCCCTGGGTTTCGTGCATGCCATGGCCCACCAATTGGGCGGCTTGTACGACCTGCCCCATGGCGTGTGCAACGCGGTGCTATTGCCCCATGTACAAAGCTTCAATGCCAGTGTCTGCGCCAAACGCCTGAGCGACGTGGGCCGGGCCCTTGGTGCAGATATCAAGGGCATCACCGCCGAGGAGGGCGCCCAGGCTGCCATCGCGGCGATTCGTCGGTTGTCCCAGGACGTGGAAATCCCTGCGGGCTTGCGTGAGCTTGGCGCTAAGTTGCAGGACATTCCGTTGCTGGCCAGCAATGCGTTGAAAGATGCCTGCGGGCTGACCAACCCACGGCGGGCGGACCAGCGTCAGATTGAGGAGATCTTTCGTAGCGCTTTTTGATAGGGGCAGCCTTTGGCAGCACGCGGTAAGCTACACGCTCAATGCATTCAAGCATCAAGCGTGCGGCGTGCCGCTGAGGTCACTTCATGAGAGTTCTGTTATTCGGCGCCACCGGCATGGTGGGCCAGGGTGTGCTGCGCGAGTGCCTGCTGGCGGCCGATGTGCAGGAAGTGGTGGCCGTCGGCCGCACGCCCTTGACCCAAGAGCACGACAAGCTGCATCAGGTGTTGCACAACGACATGCTGGATTTTCAGCCCCTGGAAAACCTGTTGCAGGGTTTTGATGCATGTTTCTTCTGCCTGGGTGTTTCGTCGGCGGGCATGAAGGAGGCGCGCTATACCCACCTCACCTATGACCTGACCCTCGTGGCGGCCAGCACCCTGGCGCGGCTCAATCCGCAGATGACCTTTATCTATGTGTCCGGCGCCGGCACGGACAGTTCCGAAGCCGGCAAGTCGATGTGGGCGCGGGTCAAGGGCAAGACCGAAAATGCCTTGCTGCGCTTGCCGTTCAAGGCGGTGTATCTGTTCCGCGCCGGGATCATCCAGCCGTTGCACGGTGTGCGTTCGAAGACGCCGTTGTACCAATCCTTCTACAGCGTGCTTGGGCCGGTGCTTTCGTTTGTGCGGCGACTGAAACCGGATTGGGTGGTGAGCACCGAGACCGTCGGCCGTGCGATGTTGCAGGCGGCCAGCCAAGGCGCGCCGCAGCCCGTGGTGGAGCAGGCCCAGATCAATCGCCTGGCGGCTGAGCGCCGCTGAGCTGAATCAGCGCAACGCCGCTGATCAGCAGTAACGCGCCCAACGCCCGGGAGGTTGTCAACTGACGTTCCACCAGGCCGAACAGGCCGAAATGGTCCAGCAGCAACGACGCGAGAATCTGCCCGGCCATGGCCAGCGCAATGAAGCCCGATGCGCCGAGCTTGGGCAGCAGCATCAACGCCAATGAAATAAAACACACGCCAAAGGCACCACCGGCCCACATCCACAACGGTGCCTTGCTGATAAAGGCCAGGCTCGGCAGGGGTAAACGCATCGCCACAATCACCGGCAGCAGCACGATGATGCTCACCAGTAACGACGCCAGGGTGGCCCACAACGGATGGCCGAGCCCGCGCCCGAGATTGGCGTTGATCGCACTCTGAAACGGCACTACCGCGCCGGCGAACACCGCCAGCGCTAACAAACCTACCCAATGCAACACAGTCATCTCGACGCTCCCAAAGGTTTTGCTGGACTCTAGGGTATTCGTCGCGCAAATTTAAATTCCAAATTCTTATGCTGGACATGCAGTTGATGAATGATCTGCGCCGCGTCGACCTTAACCTGCTGGTGATCCTCGACGCCTTGCTCAGCGAGCAACACGTCACCCGCGCCGCCGAGCGCCTGCACCTGAGCCAGCCGGCGGTCAGCCATGCGTTGGCACGGCTGCGCGATATGCTGGGCGACCCGCTGCTGATGCGTCAGGGCGGCACACTGGTGCCAACCGCCCGCGCCCTGGAATTGGCGGCGCCATTGACCGAAGCTCTGGCCCAGGTGCAGGCATTACTGGCGCCGAATCGTTTTGATCCCGCCTCGGCCAAGCGCCGCTTTCGCGTGGCGATGTCGGACTACAGCGCGGCGATATTCCTGCCCGGCCTGGTTCGCGTCCTACGCCATGAAGCGCCCGGTATCGACTTGCAGATCATCCAGGCCAGCCGCGAAGGCATGGTTGAGAGTGTGCTCAATGGCGATCTCGATCTGGCTGCGGGCGTATTCCCCGACATGCCCGCCGAACTGCGGACTACGCCGCTGTTCGAAGAGCATTACACCTGCCTGGTCGACCCCACCAGCCTTGCGCCCAACGGAGTGCTGGACCTGCCAACATATCTGTCACGCCCCCATGTGCTGCTGGAGATGCGCGGCAGCGGCACGCCAGAAATCGAACGGGCGCTGACGGCCATTCGTGAACGCCGCCACGTGGCGATCAGCCTGCCGCACTGGAGCGTGGCGCCGCAGTTGATCCAGGGCACGGACCTGATTTTGACGGTCTCGTCCCGTGGTTTGATGAATATCGACGCTCGGCAATTGCTGGCCGTGCCACCGCCGTTTCATATTCCGTCGTTTGCCTTTGAGCTGGCCTGGCATACGCGGCGGGGTGGGGATGTGGGGTTGCAGTGGTTGATTGGCAGGGTGGTGGGTGTATTGTCCGCAGACCCACGATAACGCGAGAACACCTAGATGCTCAGCGGTTTCAACCACCTGACCCTGGCCGTCACCGATGTGCCGCGCAGCGTCAGTTTCTATCACGACCTGCTGCGCCTGCAGCTCGACGCAACCTGGGATAACGGTGCCTACCTCTCACTGCCTGGGCTTTGGCTGTGCCTGTCGCTGGACCCGTTGCGCTCGGCTGCTCCGGCGATGGATTACACCCACTATGCCTTCACTGTCGATGCTGCTGATTTCACTGCCTTGGTCGAACGTCTGCGCGCCGCCGGTGTACAGGAATGGCGAGACAACCGCAGCGAAGGCGAATCGTTTTATTTTCTCGATCCCGACGGCCATAAGCTCGAGGCCCATGTCGGCGATCTGGCCTCGCGGCTGCAAGCCTGTCGCGCCCAGCCCTATGCTGGAATGAAGTTTTACCCACCGCGCTGAAACATGCAGAATCGTTCACCCTCAAGCGTCTGTCGGAGCGTCTACCATGACCCCATCCTTGCTGTTCGCCGTGCTGGCGTCGGGTTTTATCTACGGCATTACCCCAGGCCCCGGTGTCCTGGCCGTATTCGGCATCGGTGCGGCCCGTGGCCGGCGTGCCGGGGCAGGATTCTTGTGCGGTCATTTGCTCGGCGATGTGGTGTGGTGCAGCACGGCGCTGATTGCCATCGTTGGTGCGCGGGAAGTCGGCAGCAGTGCGTTTGATGTGCTCGGCGTACTCAGCGGGGTGTATTTATTCTGGCTCGGCTGGCGTGCGATCCGCACCCAACGCCGCAATAGCGATGCCCCTCAGGGCGCGGCGCGCCATCCGTTCTGGCACGGTATTCTGTTTGGCTTGACCAACCCCAAGGCCTACCCGGTTGCCGTGGCGACGTTCACCGCGTTGCTGTCCAGCCGGGCCGAGTTGTTGACTTGGTCGATGCTGCCGACCTTGATCCTGCTGAGCTTTATCGGTGGTTTGCTGGCCTACGCGATCCTGATCGGCGTGGTGGGTGCACGACGGGTGCGCACGCTGTATCAACGCCATGAAATCCTGATCACCAAACTCTGCGGCGTGATGTTTATCGGCTTCGCCCTCAATGCCCTGGCGCACGCATTGCCGGGCCTGTTCGGCAGCAAACCGGCCTGAGGTGACGAAGACCGTTCGTCGCCCAGGTAAGTTTTTTCTAAACCTTTACCGTCCTGAAAATTCGAATTCAGGGCGGGTTATATGCTCCCGCGCCTATTTTTGCCCTGGAGGAACCCATCATGAGCCGCATGGCTATCCGGTTACGCACCGCCAGTTTCGCGATGCTGCTGGGCCTCGGCGCCAGCAATGCTTTCGCCCAGTCGCCTGCAGAATTCATCGAGCAGGCTTCGGCCAAAGGTATGGCCGATATCGAAACCAGCCGCATGGCCCACGCCAAGACCTCGTCCCAGGAAATCAAGGACTACACCATTGAGGTCATCAACGAGCGCACGCTGGCCAACCAGCACTTGGCGGCGATCGCCAAGAAGCTTGATTTGCCAGTGGCCCCACGGGAGAAGATCGTTGATAAAGCCGAAACCCTGATGCCTGAACTCAAGGACGGCGATTCGTTTGACGCTGCCTATACCGCGCAGCAGGTCAAGGAAAACGAAGACGCCATCGCTCTGTTCCAGAAAGAAGGCGCGGCGTCGGATGTGCCAGAGATAAAGGCACTGGTGGATGAGACGCTACCCAAGCTTGAAGAGCGCTTGCAAAAAGCCCGGGCCCTGGCGTCGACCTACGGTAAGGGCCATCAAGGCGACGGTTGAGGCCGCTGCCCGATCTGAAAAACGGCGGTGGGAGGGGACTCCCACCGCCGTTTTCATGCCGGGTTTCAGACGGGGTATGGGTCAATGCCGCCTATAACGCCAGTTCCGTCTGGCCTGTGCCTTCAAGTGCGAGTAAATACTGCTTGGCTGCCAACCCGCCCGCGAACCCGGTCAGTCCGCCGGAGGCGCCGATCACCCGGTGACATGGCGCAATGATTGAAATGGGGTTGCGCCCATTCGCGGCGCCGACGGCGCGCACGGCTTTGGGGTTGCCGATCTGCTGTGCGATCTGGCTATAGCTGCGGGTTTCGCCGAAGGGAATGGTCAGCAGTGCTTGCCAGACTTGCTTCTGGAAGTCAGTGCCGGTGAAGTCCAGTTCCAGTTCGAAGTGGTTACGCTTTCCGGTGAAGTATTCCTGCAATTGGCGCTCGGTTTCCAAGAGCACTGGGCTGTCGTCGGCTTCGATCAATTCACCCAGGCGCACGCGATTGGCACGTTCTACTTCCCAGAGGATGGCGTTGAGTTTGCCATCCCGCGCCACCAGAGTGAGTTCACCGACAGGGGAAGGCATGAGCTTGTATTGGTAGTCCATGAGCAGTTTCCTTGAAGGGCGTTGATGGGGACCACGCCACTGTAGTTCCACCAAGGGGGTTGGGAACTACGTTTCTTGCGGTCAAATTCTTGTCCAACTAGACATTCCAGTAAACCCAGCTGGAATAATGGGGGGACCAGTAGAGCCAGGCGATAATGTAAAGGGCCTTGAGTACTGACGCTGTACCTAACATGACCATAGAAATGACGTTGAGCAGGGTGACAAACAAAGCGAACACAGCCACGCCTGGGGTTGCGTGACGCCAGGCAAACCTCACGCCATACGCTGAGGCGGCAATCACTCCTGACTCCAGCAATAATCCGAGGGGGAAGGGCAGCCGTACAAACGAGACCAGCAGCGGCAAAACCAACACCCAGCCGGCTACTTGGCACAGTATGATTTTGGGTGTGGCTTTTTTGGTGTCCAGCATTGCCATGTTTCCAAGCTCTGGGCCGATGAGCCTACATTATCGTGAGGTGTTGCCGGTCTTCCTGTAAGACTTTGTTTAGGCGTACCTATCGCTCCTGCTGTAATGCCTTTCGCGCTGCGAATGCCAGAAACCCCGAGCAGCTTTTTCCTGTGGATGATTCAACAGGTATTCAACGATGCGATTCAACAGATAGCCGAGCAGCAGATGAGTGCTGGAGACTAAATTTTAGGCATAAAAAAACCGGTCACCAAGGACCGGTTTTTTGTGCAGCCTCCGCCAGAAACCCCCTGACGCAAGTGCAAATCTGAGTGGAGCGGGTAGAGGGAATCGAACCCTCAACTAAAGCTTGGGAAGCTTTCGTTTTGCCACTAAACTATACCCGCTCAGAGCGGCTGACTTTGTACCAGATGTTCAGCTGGATTTGAAGTTTTTCTTTGAAAAATGTGAGAGTTGCGTGTGGCGACACAGCTTGCTCGCCACAGTGTCGGGCCTGATTTCAAAGCGCCCATGCATGCTGCGCCTGGCCCTGGCTATACCGTAACGGGCTTGCGGGCCGCTGCCCTTTCAAGAAGCCCACCACGGCCTCACGGCTGTCGCGGCACGCGGCTTTATGTTCCATGTCCAGGAAGTGTCCCGTCGCCTGAATGGTGCTGAAGCTGCTCTTGGCCACATGCTGGCCAAACAGCTTGGCGTCGTCTGCACTGGTGTATTCGTCCCATTCGCCGTTCAAGAACAGCACTGGAATATCGATCTGCCTGGCTGCCTTGAGGTAGCACTGCCGGTCGCTGTTGAGCACGTGGCTGATGTGAAAGTGCATCTGCCCGTATTCGTGTGCGGCCAGGTTGCTGACATGGCGGTAGTTGAAGCGTTTGAACAGCGAAGGCAGGTGCTTGCCGATGGTGCTGTTGACCAGATGGCCGACGCGGTCGCGGTCGAGGTTGCCCAAGTAGTCGACGCCGCGTTCGAGGTAGTCACGCATCGGCGCATTGATCACCGGCGAGAATGAGCTGATCACGGCTTTTTCTACCCGACGGGGGCGCTGTGCGAGGGCAACCAACGTGGCGGCCCCGCCCCAGGAGAAGGACAATACGTGTTCAGCGGCGAAGTGGTCGAGCAGTTCAAGGAGGATCTGGCCTTCGACTTCCTTGGTAAGCATCTGCTCATGACGGTTATGGATTTTGGAACGGCCAGCGTAGGGCTGGTCGTACAACACCACATTGAATTGCGGGTACAGGCTTTTCACGGTTTGAGCGAAGGACGCTGTGGTCGCCATTGAGCCGTTGACCAGGACGATGGTCTTTGCCGCCGCGTCCGCGCGATAGAACTCCGTGTACACCCGATACTGACCCTGTATATCCAACACAGCGATTTCTGGCCTCATGTCGTAAGACTCCTGGCAAGCGGGTAGTGCGCGCAGATCACTCTGCACGAGCTTTATGACAGGTAGGCATACGCCTGGAAAATGAGGGCCCATGTCGGTCCGATGACGGCTGGCCGGCGGGTGTTGTTATGGCGGGCGGTTTGCCGGGAAGACCCATGGATCAAGCGCGGGCGAGGCAAGGTGTTTCTTGGAGGTTATAGGCGACTCATCAGTCATTATCTGGCTGAAGCCCTGATTCAAGCAGTACGGAACGCATGTCGCAAGGCGAGCGGCTGGTTTTTTGCCATCATCGGCTGAACGGTCGTCAGACTTTTAGGATCTCTTCGTCAGTCAGTGGTCGATACTGACCCGGCGCAAGCGACGCATCGAGCACTAAGGGCCCCATTCGCTCGCGGTGCAGGCCGATCACCTTGTTATCAAAATGACCGAACATGCGTTTGACCTGGTGATATCGGCCTTCGATGATGCTCAACCGCGCTGTCCTGGGACCCAGCAGTTCAAGTTCGGCAGGTTGGGTAGTGAGATCTTCGAAAGCGAAATACACGCCCGCCGCGAACGTCACCGCGTACTGCGGGCCGATGTCCTGTTCGGTTTGCACCTGGTACACCTTGGGCAACTTGGTCTGCGGTTGCGTGAGGCGCCGCGACCATTGGCCGTCGTTGGTGATCAGCATCAGGCCGGTGGTGTTGAAATCCAGGCGCCCGGCGATATGCAGTTCGGCTTTGTCGGGTTCGTCCAGCAGGTCAAGGACCGTGGAGTGTTGCGGGTCCGACGTGGCGCTGACGCAACCCTGGGGTTTATGCAGCATGAAATAGCGCGCCGGCTTGCCCGCTTGCAGGATTTCACCGTCAACGCAGACCTGGCTGAATTCACGTACGTCATGGTGAGGATCGCTGACCGCAACCCCTTCAACGGTCACCCGGCGTTCCACCAGCAACAGGCGCACTTGCTTGCGATTGAACTGTGGCAGGTTGCTGAGGAAGCGATCAACGCGCATTGCGGTTACGCAACTGTTCGTCCACCTGGGCGCAGCGTGGGCACAGGCAGGCTTTATTACGCAACTCATCCGGCAGGGCTTCAAGTACCGCCGGGTCGATGATGACGCCGTAGCACCAGCAGGCTTGATCGGCAGTGCGCGGATCGGCTAGGGAGCAGTCGTTGCGGGCACCACAGGCGGGGCAAAGGGTCGGTGTGGTCATGGGTCGGTTCAGAAGGAAATCGGGTAGGGCGCGTTAGTTGTTGCACGATACAGCGCGGCTGCGCGGCATTCCATCATCATGGCGTTTTGACGGGCTTTCACTTCGTCTGAAACAGGTGTTTCCACTTGTGTCACGAACGCACCAGATTCGGTTTTTGATGTCAGATGTTTCGTCATTCAGTGAAAGCTGAATGCCGCTCGCCAGCGTCGCTGGAGGAGCTCTTCCGCGGTCCAGGAGGCCGCCATGTATCGACGACTGCTGCTTATCGCTTTGCTCGGCCTGACCCTTTCAGCCTGCGTGCCCTATTACGATGGAGGCGCTTCCTACTATCGCTCCGAGGTCTACACCGCGCCGGCGCCAGCCTATTACTACGGCGGCACGCGTTATTACCCTTCTGGGCGCAGCTATTACGCGCCAGCGCCTCGCTACTATGCGCCACAGCCTCGCTACTATTCGGCGCCGCGCTACTACCAACCGGCCCCGCGCTATTACCCCCGCGCCGGGTACCGGCCCTACCCAAACCAGGGGTGGGGCGACCGCTGGGGCAATGGCGGGCGTGGACGCGGTTCCGACCACGGAGGTGGCCGCGGCGGTCACCGTTAAATATCTTGAAAAACAAGCGGCGCATCATGCGCCGTTTTTTATAGGTACCGTATGTCCGTACTGTCAGATTTAACAGCTATCTTTGAGGCGCTAGCTGTACTTCACTAACGAGGAGCCTTGTGCTTTTGCGTGGTGAGACTGAGCAGATGGAAACCCTATGTTCAAACAATTGATTTGCGTGCTCCTGCTGATGAGCTGCTTCATTGCATCGGCAAGAGCGGAGCAAGGCTGTCCTTATCCGTCGCAGGTCGCGTATGCAGACGGCCATTATCGCGCCCAGGACAATGGCCTGCGCTGGCAAAGCCCGAAGGTAGCGTCGCGTGGTGTTGTCGACGGGTTCATTGGCGCAATCTTCATGCCGGGCGACGGCGAGGAGAGAGGAAACGGCTACATGGACAAGTGCATCTACCGCACCAGTTGGAACGGTGTTGTAGCGTTGAGGCCAAGCAGCGGAAATGAGGTTATCAACATGTCGTTGACCAGCACCTTGTATTGGAGGCTGCAGCCCGATGCGTTCGAGTTGCCGGTGTATACGTGCGAGGACAGCCAGCCGGACAATTGCGCTTTCAAGGTCAACGACAAGCGTACAGACCTGTCAGTAGTCAGATAAATCCGCCAGAGGATTCCTACCTTCCCAGGCCTTGTCAAAGTGCGCCTGCACCACCGTTTCCGGGAGTGTGTTGATATCCGGCCAGTGCCAACGAGGCGCCTGGTCTTTGTCGATCAGGCGCGCCCGAACCCCTTCGGCGAATTCCGGATGACGGCAGCAGTTGAGGCTCAGGGTGTATTCCATCTCGAACACCTGGGCCAATGAGAGGTGACGGGCACGCTGGAGCTGTTCCCACACCAGATGCGCCGTCAGTGGGCAGCCCTCACTGAGGGTTTTGCCGGCCCGGCTCAATAGCGGGTCGCTGTGGTCGCGCAGCAGGCTCAAGGCGCGCCAGGCACACCGCACATCTCCTACATCAAGCCATTCGTCGATCTGTGCGCGGCGCGGTAGCCATTGCGCTTCGGGTTGATCACTGTTTGCCTCCTGCGCCAGGGCCTTGAGCAAGCTGTTGAGTTGCATCGCGCTCTGTTCCTGCCAGTTCAGCTGCAGCAGGCCATCGAGCAGATCGTCTTGCTGGTCATCACGCAGGAAACGGTCGGCCAGGCCCAAGTCCAGCGCGTCGCGACCGTTGATATGGGCGCCGGTGAGGCCCAGGAACAGGCCGAGCTTGCCCGGCAAGCGGGACAAGAACCAACTGGCCCCCACATCCGGGTACAAGCCAATGCTGATTTCGGGCATGGCCAAACGACTGCTTGGCGTAACGATACGCACGGCGGCGCTTTGCAACAGGCCCATGCCGCCGCCCAATACATAACCGTGGCCCCAGCAGATCAACGGCTTCGGGTAGGTGTGCAGGCGGTAGTCAAGACGATATTCGGCGGCAAAAAACTGCGCGGCCAGGGTCGGAACTTCGCCCGGCTGTTCACGGCAAGCCTGAGCCAGGCTGCGCACTTCGCCACCGGCGCAAAAAGCTTTGGGGCCGTTGCCGCGCAGCAGCACGCAGACGATCTGCGGGTCTTTGGCCCAGGCCTCCATGCGCTCATCCAGGGCCAGAATCATCGGCAGGGAGAGGGCGTTAAGGGACTTTGGCGCGTCCAGGCTGGCGATACCGATGCGAGCGCCGCCACTGCCGGTCAGTTCTTCGAAATGCAGGTTCATCGTGGCCTCAATCGAGAAGGTGAAGGATGAGTATGATCCCTTCGTGGGAAAGTGCCGGTGCTGTGTCAGATCAATTGACAAGCGGGGTCGGCTTTCCTAGGGTTCGCCTCATTCTTTTTTACAAGACAATTCAACTATGACCGATGGCGACCGTATCAAACTCGAACCCAGCTGGAAACACGCCCTGCGGGAGGAGTTCGAGAAGCCCTACATGGCGCAATTGCGCGAGTTTCTGCGCCAGGAACATGCCGCTGGCAAAGAGATCTACCCCCCCGGCCCATTGATTTTCAACGCGCTCAACTCAACGCCGCTGGACAAGGTCAAGGTCGTGATTCTCGGACAAGACCCGTACCACGGCCCTGGCCAGGCCCACGGCTTGTGCTTCTCGGTACAACCGGGCGTGCCGGCACCGCCGTCGCTGGTCAATATCTATAAAGAGCTCAAGCGCGACCTGAACATCGACATCCCCAACCACGGCTACCTGCAAAGCTGGGCCGACCAGGGCGTGCTGATGCTCAACACCACCATGACCGTGGAGCGCGCCAACGCCAACGCCCATGCCGGCAAGGGCTGGCAGTTCTTCACCGATCGGATTATCGAAGTGGTCAGTGAGCATCAGCCGCACCTGGTGTTCCTGCTGTGGGGCGCCCATGCTCAAAGCAAGCAGAAGCTTATCGACGCCACCAAGCATCTGGTGCTGACCTCGGTGCATCCGTCGCCGTTGTCGGCGTATCGCGGGTTTCTGGGCTGCGGGCATTTCAGCCGGGCCAACAAGTTTCTCGAGCAGAATGGCGAGGCCCCCATCGAGTGGCGTTTGCCACCGGTGTGAGGCCTGGCACATTCAACATGTGGGAGGTTTTAGAGGGGGGCTGGCTGACGGTTCCAGTGCCGAAACAAAGGCTCGGCCAAAAACAGCACGAACAACAAGCGCATCACCTGCATCGCCGTCACCAAGGGCACCGACAGCTGCAGGGTTTCAGCTGTCAGACTCATTTCAGCGATACCGCCTGGCATCATGCCCAGGGTCAGTGATCGCAGGTCGAGGTGAGTGAGGGCGCTCAAGCCCACCGCCGCTAACGTCGCCAGCAGCATGGTCAATGCCGTGCCAATCAAGGTGCGGCCCATGAACGATGGCGCGCGACGGAAGAACTGCCGATTGAAGTGGCAGCCCAAACCGCTGCCGATCAACCATTGGCCGATCTGACTGCCGCCGTCTGGCAGGCCGATGTGTAAATCCCAAGTCACACTGGCGATCGCGCTCACCAGCAATGGCCCGAACAGCCAAGGGTTGGGTTGGCGCAAGCGCTGCCAGCCCCAGGCAACCAGCGCACCCACCGGAAACAGCACGGCCAGCCACGCCCAGTCCACGGGCGCCGGATGGAACTGCGGCGCGCCGCCTCCGAGCAAATATTTGAAGATCGCTGGCACGCACAGCACCACCACCAGCACACGCAGGCTTTGCCCGGCCGCAACCCGGCTGAGCACCGCGCCATTGCGAGCGCCGAGGTTGACCATCTCCCCGGAACCGCCCGGCATGCTGGAGAAAAACGCCGTGGCGCGGTCTTCACCGCTGCGGCGCATCAACCACACGCCCACCACGCTCGACAAGCTGGTGACCAGTGCACCGAAGAAAATCAGGCCGAAGTGGCTCATCACCTGCTCGATCACCACCGGGGTGAAGTGCAGGCCGATGCCGATGCCCACCACCCATTGGCCGCATTTGCGCCCGCCGGGAATCTCTGCCAATTGCCAGGGCGTCAGGCAGCGCACCAGGATGATCGCCAGCAACGAGCCGACCATGTACGGCAAAGGCCAGCCCACCAGGCTGGCCAGGTAACCGCCGGCCAGGCCGACCAGCGGTGTTCCCCACCAATGTTTAAAGGTGACCTCAGACATCGGCCAGGGCACGACGCTGTTGCACGCGTTTACGCCAGATACGCAGCAGCGGTACAAGCAGCATGATTGCGGTCAGCACCCAGACGCCAAAGGTGATCGGGCTCGACCACAGGATTTCCAGCGCACCGTTGGAGATCGACAGCGCACGGCGCAGGTTCTGCTCCATCAGGCCGCCGAGGATAAAGCCCAGCAGCAGCGGTGACAGCGGGAAGTCCAGCTTGCGCAGGATGTAGCCGAAGATGCCGATTGCGATCATCAGGAACAGATCGAAGGTGGTGGCATGCACGGCGTACACGCCAATCGCGGTAATGATGGCGATCACCGGCACCAGCGCCCAGTTCGGCACGGCGAGGATACGGGTGAAGATGCGGATCATCGGGATGTTGAGCACGACCAGCATGATGTTGGCAATGAACAACGAGGCGATCAGGCCCCAGACAATGTCCGGTTGCTGTTGGAACAGCAGTGGGCCGGGGGTGATGTTGTACAGCGATAGGGCGCCGATCATCACCGCCGTGGTGCCCGAGCCAGGAACGCCGAGGGTCAGCATGGGTACCATGGCGCCGCAGACCGATGCGCCGATCGCGGTTTCTGGGGCGGCCAGGCCGCGCATGTCGCCCTGACCGAATTTGCCGCTGGCGCCTGCGATGCGTTTCTCGGTCATGTAGGCAACGGCCGAGGCCATGGTTGCACCAGCGCCCGGCAACACGCCGATGATAAAGCCCGACACGCCGCAACGAAGATTCACAGTGAGCACCGACAAGGCTTCCTTGGCGTTGAACATCATGCGCCCGGTGGCTTTCACTGCTTCCTGGCCACGGTGGGTTTTTTCCAGCAGCAGGAGAATCTCGCTGATGGAGAACAGGCCGAGCACCAGGACCACGAACTGGATACCGTCGGTCAGGTGAATATTATCGCCGGTAAAGCGGTACACACCGCTGTTGGCGTCGATGCCCACGCAAGAGAGGAACAAGCCGATCAGCGCGGCAACAAACGTCTTCAGCGGTTTGTCACCGGCCATGCCGCCCAGGCAGACAATCGCAAACACCATCAGGACGAAATATTCCGCCGGGCCGAACGCAATTGCCCACTTGGCCAGCAGCGGGGCGAACAGCACCATGCCGCAGGTGGCGATAAACGCACCGATGAACGAACTCCAGGCCGACAATGACAGTGCCACGCCAGCCAGGCCTTTGCGGGCCATCGGGTAGCCGTCGAGGGTGGTCATGACGGTGGAGGCTTCGCCCGGGATGTTCAGTAGAATCGAACTGATGCGGCCGCCGTATTCGCAGCCCAGGTACACGGCTGCCAGCAGGATCAGCGCCGACTCCGGCGGCAAGCCCAGGGCGAAGGCGATGGGGATCAGCAGTGCCACGCCGTTGATCGGGCCCAGGCCCGGTAACAGGCCGACCACGGTGCCAATCAGGGTGCCGCATAACGCGGTCACCAGGTTATAGGGGCTCAGCGCAACGCCGAAACCCTGGCCCAAATAGCCAAAAGTATCCATATCAGTTCTCCAGAACGTCGAGCAGGCCGAGGGGCAACGGTACGTCCATGGTTTTATCGAACAGCAGATAAAGACCGACGCTCATCAAGGTGATGATCACCACGCTGGGCAACCAGCGGCCGCCGTACAGCCGTGCCATCGGAATACCGATCAGCATGCTGCTGAGAATGAAACCCAAGGATTCGAATGTGCCGGCAAACACCAGCAGCAGGGCCACACAGATGCCGATCTTGATCAACGTGGGTTGATCCAGCGCGGGTTCATCGTCAGTGTGTTTGGTCGCCTGCGGGCGAATCATCATGTAGATGAGCGCCAGGCCCATCAGCCCGAGCAACAGCAGGGGGAAGGCTCTTGGCCCTACGGGTTCGTAGGAAAAAGCCGCCTGATACGGCCAGGCCATCAGCGCGAGGCCGATACAGGCCAGCAATAGCACGGCAGCGAAAATGCGTTGTAAGAGCATAGAAAACTCCAAGGCCCCTCTTGTAGGAGCGAGCTTGCTCGCGAAAAACGTCAACGATAACGCGTGCTCTCTGGACGCACGTGGATGTCCTTGGGTTCTTCGCGAGCACGCTCGCTCCTACAGGGGCATTACACAAAAGAGGGGCGATTACTGGATCAGGCCGAACTCTTTGGCCAGCACTTTGTAGTCAGCCACCTGTTTCTTCACGTAGGTGTCCAGCTCCTGGCCGGTCATGGCGAACGGGAACAGCTCGCGCTGGTCACGCAGCTTGGCGAACTCCTCGGAAGCCAGCAGTTTGTCGAAGGCGTCTTTCCACCAGGCGTAGTCGGCATCGCTGACCTTTGGCCCCAGGTAGAAGCCACGCACCACCGGCCAGACGATGTCGTAGCCTTGCTCTTTGGCGGTCGGGATATCCTTCATTTCCGGCTCATCCAGGCGTTGCTCGGAGAACACCGCCAGCAAGCGCATATCGCCGCTCTGGATATGCGGCATGGAGTCGGAGATGTCGGTACTGCCCACCTGGATATGCCCCCCCAGCAGAGCCGTAGCGATTTCACCGCCACCCTCAAGGGCGACGTAACGCAGTTCGCGCGGGTTGATCCCGGCGGCCTTGGCGATCAGTGCGGTTTGCATCCAGTCCTGGCTGCCGACGGTGCCGCCGGAGCCGATCACCACGCTGCCTGGGTCTTTCTTCAGGGCTTTGACCAGGTCGTCGAGGGTTTTGTAGGGCGAGTCGCTTTTCACCGCGATGGCGCCATAGCTGGTGCCCACTGCTGCCAACCAGCGCACGGCGCTTTCATCAAAACGGCCGAACTTGCCCTGGGCCAGGTTCAGCAGCGAACCGCTCGACCAGGCGACCAACGTGCCCGCATCCGCAGGGCGCTGGGCGACGACCGCGTTGTAGGCTACCGCGCCCACGCCGCCTGGCATGTAGGTCACACGCATCGGCTTGGTCAGCAGCTTTTGGTTCACCAGCGCGCTTTGCGCCAGTTTGCAAGTCAGGTCAAAACCGCCGCCTGGGGAGGCCGGGGCGATGCATTCCGGACGCTTGGGTTCGTCGGCGGCCAGCAGTTGGCCGGCGAACAGCATGCAGCCAGCGGCGAGGGCAAATTTACGCAGTGAAAGGGTCATGGTGATCTCCATCGTTTTTGTTATGAGGGGGTTACTACCAAAGTGCGACGCTGTAGCTGACCAGCAAGCGCATTTCATCTGCGTCACGGGCCGAATAGTTGGAACGATAGGTGGCGTTACGCAGGCGCACGGCCACATCTTTGAACGTGCCGCTTTGCACCACGTATTTGATCTCGCTGTTGCGTTCCCACTCCTTGCCGGTCTCGCCGTTCTTGAGCTTGATGTTGTCACCCGAGAGGTAACGGCTCATGAAACTCAAGCCAGGAATGCCCAGCTTGGCAAAGTCGTAGTCGTAGCGTGCCTGCCAGGAGTGTTCTTCGGCGCCGGCAAAATCGTTGATCTGCACGAAGTTGACCAGGTACGGGTCGCTGCCATCCACATACGGGAAGGCGCTGTCGCCGGACATGTGCTGGTAGCCGGCGCTGAGCTTATGGCCATTGAGGGCATAGCTGAACAGGCCGTTGAGGGACGTGTTGTCGATATTGCCGCCGCGGGCCGAGCCGGTGTCATCGCTGATTGCCAGTCGCAGGTCGGCGGCGAAAGTGCCAGGGCCCATCGGGCGTGAGGCGACCATGCCGAGGAAGTGTTGGCGATACACGTCGTCGAGTTGGGCGAAGTGGTAGCTGCCGGTGATCTTGTCGGCGAACTTGTAGTCGACGCCACCGAAGTTGAAGTGCTTGCCGGTGGCACCGCTGAGGAAGCGGCTGTTCTTGTTATTGAGCGCGATGTCTTCGTAGTTGGTGTCGTCGCGGTCCTTGGCTTTGTCCAGGCGACCACCAGTGAATACCAGGTTCTTGAGTTCCTTGGAGGTGATCAAGCCACCGTTGAAGGTCTGCGGCAGGATGCGCCCGTCGTTGGGCTTGAGGATCGGCAGTTCGGGGATCAGCGAGCCGATCTTCAGCTCGGTGGCGGAGATTTTCACTTTACCGGTCAGGCCCAGCTTGGAGTACTCGTTGGCGGCGCGGCCGTCATCGTGGGTCGGCAGCAGGCCGGTGCCGGTGCGGTCGGGGCTGGAGTCGAGCTTGACGCCGAGCATGCCCAGCGCATCCACGCCAAAGCCGACGGTGCCGTCGGTGTAGCCCGATTGCACGTTGAGCATGAAGCCCTGGGCCCATTCGTCGCGCTTGGATTGCTGGGCACTGGTACCGTCGCGAAAGTCGCGGTTGAAGTACATGTTGCGGGTTTCCAGGGTCGCGCTACTGTCTTCGAAGAAGGCAGCCTGGCTGAGCGGCGAAAAGCCGGCAAGGGCAGCGGCACTGGCGAGGGCGGTGTGGGTCAGGCGGGAAGAACGAACAGGCGGGCAAGCCTGTGGCTGGGTCGACAGCATCGTGGTGTACTCCGTTATTGTTCTTATTCTGGCGAAAACGCTTCGAGGCGTTTTTCGGGCGCTACGGGTCAGGCAACTCGGCGGGCATAGACCACCGTGGTTGGATGCTAAAGGGCGAAGCTTTCACTAACCTTTCAATCGCCTTTCAATGTTTTCGGGCTTCACAGGCCAGGTTGCGGCTGTAAACTGCCGGGCAAAGCGTGGCGTCGACCACCCCTGAACGAGGTAGAAATCCATGCGTGTCCTCCTGGTTGAAGACCATTTGCAGCTCGCCGAAAGCGTGGCCCAAGCGCTCAAGAGCATGGGTTTGACCGTTGATGTGTTGCATGACGGCGTGGCGGCGGACCTGGCCTTGAGCAGCGAGGAATACGCCGCGGTGATCTTGGACGTAGGGTTGCCGCGCCTGGATGGTTTCGAGGTGCTCGCACGTTTGCGGGCACGTGGAAAAAACCTGCCGGTGCTGATGCTGACTGCTCGCAGTGATGTAAAAGACCGCGTGCACGGCCTGAACCTGGGCGCCGATGACTACCTGGCCAAACCGTTTGAACTCACGGAACTCGAAGCACGGGTCAAGGCACTGTTGCGGCGCAGCGTGCTGGGCGGCGAGCGTCAGCAAACCTGCGGTGTGCTGGTGTACGACCTCGACACCCGGCGCTTCACGGTCGCAGGCGAGCTGATGACCTTGACCTCCCGAGAACAAGCGGTGCTCGAAGCGTTGATCGCCCGGCCGGGGCGCGTGATGAGCAAGGAACAATTGGCGTCCCAGGTATTCGGCCTGGACGAGGAGGCCAGCCCCGACGCCATCGAAATCTACGTGCATCGCCTGCGCAAGAAGCTCGATGGCCAACCCATCGCCATCGTCACCTTCCGCGGCCTTGGCTATTTGCTGGAAGCCCGTGATGCATAAGCCCAGCAGCCTGCGCTGGCGCTTGCTGTGCAACCTTGCGTTATTGCTGGTGTTGTTGATGCTCGCTAGCGGCATGAGCGCTTATTGGAACGGTCGCGAAGCCGCCGACACCGCTTATGACCGCACGCTGCTGGCCTCGGCACGCACCATTGCCGCCGGCTTGACCCAGGTGGACGGCACCCTCAGCGCCAATGTGCCCTATGTGGCCTTGGACACTTTTGCCTACGACAGTGCCGGGCGCATTTATTACCAGGTCAATGATATTGATCAGAAACTGATTTCCGGGTACGAAAACCTGCCTGGCCCGCCGCCAGGCACGCCCCGCACCGACGATTATCCAGCCTTGGCGCGGTTCTATAACGCCATGTACCTGGGCCAGCATGTGCGCGTGGTGAGCCTGCTCAAGGCCGTCTCGGAACCGAACATGAACGGCATGGCCGAAATTCGTGTTGCGGAGACCGACGAAGCCCGGGTGGCCATGGCCCGCAGCCTGATGGCCGATACCCTGCTGCGTCTGGGCATGCTCGCCATCGGTGCGTTATTGCTGGTGTGGTTCGCGGTGAGCGCCGCACTGCGCCCGCTGGAACGCCTGCGTACGGCCGTGGAAGAGCGCCAGCCTGATGACCTGCGGCCTCTGCCATTAGTGGAAGTTCAGGATGAGTTCGGCCCACTGGTGCGCTCGCTCAACCATTTCACCGAACGTTTGCGCGGGCAGTTCGAGCGCCAGGCGCAGTTTATTGCCGACGCTGCCCACGAGCTGCGCACGCCCCTGGCGGCGCTCAAGGCCCGGCTGGAACTGGGCCTGCGTGCCGAAGAACCAGCCACCTGGCGCAGCACCCTGGAAACGGCCGCCCAGGGCACCGACCGCCTGACGCACCTGGCGAATCAATTGTTGTCCCTGGCCCGCATCGAAAACGGTGCCCGCGCCATTGCCGAAGGCGGTGCGCAACTGCTCGATTTAAGCCAATTGGCCCGTGAGCTCGGTATGGCCATGGCGCCGCTGGCCCACGCGCGGGGCGTGGCCCTGGCACTGGAGGCCGACGAGCCGGTATGGCTGCGCGGCGAACCAACGCTGTTGAATGAGCTGCTCAGCAACCTGGTGGATAACGCCTTGGCCCATACCCCGCCTGGCGGCAATGTGATTTTGCGAGTGACGGCCCCGGCGGTGCTGGAAGTCGAGGATGACGGCCCTGGCATCCCACTGGATGAGCGGGACCGGGTGTTCGAACGCTTTTATCGACGCAGCCAGCAGGGCATGGGGTCGGGCTTGGGGCTGGCGATTGTCGGGGAGATTTGCCGTGCGCACCTGGCGCAGATCAGCCTGCATGATGGCGAGCTGGCGGGGCTTAAGGTGCGCGTGAGTTTTATCGCGGGTTGATCAGTAAAACATCGACCGCGCTTCGTCCAGTTCGCTGCGCAGGGCGTCGCTGTGCAGGTCTATGCGCAACTTCATGAGGGCCGGCAAGGCGGTAATCGGCACGGTCCCCAGGGGGTGGTCGGTGCCGCGGTGGCAGTACAGCGCGGCGACCTGCACCAGGTCGACGTAGTCCAGGCTTGCAGAGTCGCGTGTCAGGTCAAGGTATTGGCCCGGCACGTTCACCAGCATCTCAGGGAAGTCCCAGACCCGCAGCAGCTTGTCCCCCAGCACCGGGTGGATGCTGTCGATGACGTGGTTGAGGCTGACGGGGTCGGCCAGCAGCTCATAGTGATCCTCGGCATACGTGAGGATCGGCAGCACGCCGATCTGATGCACCAGGCCCCCCAGCGCCGCCTGGTCTGGCTTGAGCTGGCTGTGGCGACGGCACAAGGCGTAGCTCACGCCCGCCACCTCCAGGCTGCGGCGCCACACGTCGCGCATTTTCTGTTCGACCACCTCTGAGCGGGCGTGGAAGATCTGCTCCATCACCAGGCCGATAGCCAGGTTGCTGCTGTAGTTGGTACCGAGCCGGGTGATGGCGGTGTGCAGGTCGGTGACTTCCTGGCTGGCCCGTAGCAGCGGGCTGTTGACCACTTTGATCAGGCGCGCCGACAGGGCCGTGTCACGACTGATCACTTTGCTCAGGTGGCTGATGCTGATGTCCGGGTCTTCGGCGGCCTGGCGAATTTTCAGGGCCACCTCCGGCAATGTCGGCAGAACCAGGTCATCGTTGTCGATGGCCGTTACCAACGCTTGTTGGACTTTTTCCGCCAGCTTGTTCATTCATGCTCTCTAGGGTGCTGCAAAAAGTACGGCGATTAACGCTGGATCTCGCGGTCACGGTCCAGTTGGTAGGGTAGGTCAAGCAGATTCAAGCCCGGGCCTTCGAGGGTGCCCAAGCGCACGTCGCCACTGTCGGCAGCTTCGGCTTGCAGCACGGCGAGAAGTTCAATCGACTGGTCGGCTTTTGCTGCGATGACCACTTCGCCGATCGCGCTGTTATGGCTCGGGGAAAATAACGGAGTGCCTGGCTCGGGAAGCTCGTTGGCCTCCAGGCTCAGGCGATACAGGCGCCGCTTGAGTTTGCCCAGGTACTGCATGCGCGCGACGATTTCCTGGCCGGTGTAGCAGCCTTTCTTGAAGCTGACGCCGCCCACAGCCTGCAGGTTGAGCATCTGCGGAATGAACAGCTCGCGCGTCTGGGGCATCACCTGGCCGATACCGGCACGGATCTGGCCAAGCAGCCAGGCATTCAATTCAGCTTGTTGCAACTGCGCGGCCAATTGGCTGCGCACGGCGTCGGCGTGTTCGGCAGATACCCAGAGTTCGGCCCGGCCCGGGGAAACGCGGACGGCAATCGATGCCTCGTTGCGCGCCACGCTATCGGTCTCGACCGGCAGCGCGAGGCCCAGGGCGCTCAGGGCCGCGTCTGCGTTCGCCAGGCCGAAGCGCGCCCAGCCAGCGCTTTCGTCGGTGAGCTTGGATTTGGAGAACACCGCGTACTTTTTCAAATCCGCCAACTGCGGCTCAAGCAACTCGGTGGCCATGGCCAGGAGCACGCCATCACCCTGCAGCAGGATGCGGAAGCTCGACTGCATCCGGCCTTTTTGCGTGCAGCGCGCGCCCAGGCTGGCCTGGGTATCACTCAGGTAATTGAGGTTGCAGGTCAGTTGGCCCTGCAGGAACTTGGCAGCATCAGAGCCGCGGACGGCGAGAACGCCTTCGTGGGACAGGGAGCAGAAAAAAGCGGAGTCAGCCATGGGTCATCGCAGGTCAAAAAGTCATGGGTGCATCATAGAGGGGCGTCCGGCAAATGCATAGTTTCCATATAGGGCGACCAAAGCCGACTGTTCCAGTGTCGTCGGGGCTGTATACTTGCGCTCTATTTTAGGAGGGCTCCATGGTCGAAGATGTAGAAATCAATCGCCTCTACTGGCACAGCCGTCGCGGTATGCTGGAGCTGGATGTGTTGCTGGTGCCTTTCACCAAAGAGGTATACGCGACGCTCAATCAGGTGGACCGCGACCTTTACGTCAGGTTGCTCGAGTGCGAAGACCAGGACATGTTTGGCTGGTTCATGGAGCGCGCCGAATCCGAAGACCCGGAGCTGCAACGCATGGTTCGGATGATCCTGGATCGTGTCCAGCCCAAGTAATCGTTTCGAATGCCGCTGGCAGGCCTCGCGGCTGTTGCTGGCGGCCTATGTGCTTGCCCAACTGGTCGCGCTGGGCAGCCTGCTGGTTCTAAACCTGCCTTACTCAAGCCTGGGCATCCTGCTATGTCTGGCTCATTGTGCCTGGGTATTGCCGCGGCAAATCCTGCTCACTCACCGTTCGTCGATTCGTGGCCTGCGCCGTGACGACGATGGTTGGCAATTATGGAGCGCCGCACGCGGGTGGCACCCAGTGCAGCTGCGGCCCGACAGCCTGGCGTTGCCGCTGATCGTGGTGTTGCGTTACCGAGTGCAGGGTGAACTGCGAGTGCGGTCCATCTGCGTGCCAAAGGATGCGCAGGCCGCCGATGTGCACCGGCGCCTGCGGGTACGCCTGAAGTTCAGCCGCCGTAGGTGGTTGGCACCAGGATAGTGTCCCGGGCTTCGGGCAGCATCTGTGGGTAGTCGAGGGTGTAATGCAGGCCGCGGCTTTCCTTGCGCTCCATGGCCGACCGGATCATCAGCTCGGCCACTTGGGCCAGGTTGCGCAACTCGATCAGGTCGCGGCTGACCTTATAATTGCTGTAGAACTCGTCGATCTCATCCAGCAGCAAGCGCACCCGATGTTGCGCCCGTTGCAGGCGTTTGTTGGTGCGCACGATGCCCACATAGTCCCACATGAAGCGCCGCAGCTCGTCCCAGTTGTGGGCGATGATCACATCCTCGTCCGAATCGGTGACCTGGCTCGCGTCCCAGCGGGGCAGGGCGGCCGGTACCGGGATGCGCGGCAGTTGCTCAAGAATGTCCGCTGCCGCCGAGCGCGCATACACGAAGCATTCGAGCAATGAATTGCTGGCCATGCGGTTGGCGCCGTGCAGGCCGGTGAAGCTGGTTTCGCCGATGGCATACAGGCCCGGCACGTCGGTGCGGCCATGCTGATCGACCATCACGCCACCGCAGGTGTAGTGCGCGGCCGGTACCACGGGGATCGGGCCCTTGGTGATGTCGATGTTGAAGGTCAGGCAGCGTTCGTAGACGGTCGGGAAGTGGGTCTTGATGAAGGCTTCGGGCTTGTGGCTGATGTCCAGGTACACGCAGTCGATACCCAGGCGCTTCATTTCGTGGTCGATGGCGCGGGCGACGATATCGCGTGGTGCCAGCTCGGCGCGTGGGTCGAAGCGCTGCATGAAGCGTTCGCCATTGGGCAGCTTCAAATGTGCGCCTTCGCCGCGCAGGGCTTCGGTGATCAGGAAGCTCTTGGCCTGCGGGTGGTACAGGCACGTGGGGTGGAATTGGTTGAACTCCAGGTTGGCGACCCGGCAGCCCGAGCGCCAGGCCATCGCAATGCCGTCGCCGCAGGCACCGTCGGGGTTGCTGGTATAGAGGTAGACCTTGGCGGCGCCGCCCGAGGCGAGAATGGTGAAGCGTGCGCCATAGGTATCGACTTCACCGCTGGTGCGGTTGAGTACGTAGGCGCCCAGGCAGCGTTCGCCCGGCAGGCCCAGGCGTTTTTCGGTGATCAGGTCGACGGCGACGCGCTGCTCCAGCAATTGGATATTTGGACGTTGGCGGGCCTGGTCGAGCAGGGTCTTGAAAATCGCGGCCCCGGTGGCATCGGCAGCGTGAATGATTCGGCGATGGCTGTGGCCGCCTTCGCGGGTCAGGTGGAACTCAAAGCTACCGTCGTCGCTGCCGGCATGTTCATCGCGGGTGAAGGGTACACCTTGGTCGATCAACCATTGGATGGCTTCCCGGCTGTGCTCGACGGTGAAGCGCACGGCGTCTTCGTTGCACAGGCCACCGCCGGCGTTAAGGGTGTCTTCGACGTGGGATTGCACGGTGTCTGTGTCGTCCAGCACCGCAGCAACGCCGCCCTGAGCCCAGAAGGTCGAGCCGTTGGCCAGGTCGCCTTTGCTCAAAACCGCTATACGCAAATGGCTGGGCAGGGTCAGGGCCAGGCTCAAGCCGGCGGCGCCGCTGCCGATTACGAGGACATCGTGTTGAAACTGTTGGCTCATTTGACGGATTCCGCAAAAAGCGATCCAAAGGGGGGCGCAAACAGGACGCCTGGATCGGCGAATCAAAGGGTCACACGGGCCACTAGTATATAGAGGGGTGGAGCGGCACAATAGCCACGCCTTCGTGGCATTGTGAGATTATGCTGCGCAGCTTTGGGAAACGGCCGGTTGGCGGGACGGGAACTTTTTGCATAAGCCCCGACTCAATAGCAGGTTGCCCGAAAGCTGGGAAAACGTTGAGTTTATTGGCCCGTCGGGAGCATTGGACGCGTCACGAAACCGGCGACAAGATTATTCGCGCAGCCGGCACCGACCGTGCTGCGTTTTTCGTGTGTGCCAAATCAGTGCATGCCGGAAACTTGCTTGAAGGGGGAGAACTTTTGCGAAAAGCCCGAGTCTATGTTTGCAAGCCTGATCGTTTAGTTATGCAAGCCTCCTTCAAGTACAACGAGGAGTGTTCATGCTAACCCAGGAAGAGGATCAGCAGCTGGTCGAGCGCGTACAGCGCGGTGATAAGCGAGCATTTGATCTGCTAGTGCTGAAATACCAGCACAAAATTCTCGGGTTGATCGTGCGGTTTGTGCACGACACCCATGAAGCGCAGGACGTTGCGCAGGAAGCCTTTATCAAGGCTTACCGTGCACTTGGAAATTTCCGCGGTGACAGTGCGTTTTACACGTGGCTATACCGCATCGCCATCAACACGGCGAAAAACTATCTGGTGTCACGCGGTCGCCGCCCACCAGACAGTGATGTCAGTTCAGAAGATGCTGAATTCTACGATGGTGATCACGGCCTCAAAGATCTCGAGTCGCCGGAGCGTGCATTGCTGCGCGACGAGATCGAAGGCACCGTCCATCGCACTATTCAGCAACTGCCAGAAGATTTGCGTACGGCGTTAACTTTACGTGAATTCGATGGTCTGAGTTACGAAGACATTGCGAGCGTCATGCAATGTCCGGTGGGGACTGTGAGGTCGCGGATTTTCCGGGCCCGGGAAGCCATCGACAAAGCCTTGCAACCGTTGTTGCAGGAAAACTAAAGACAGCGGCGACAGCCAAGAGAGGAACCGCCATGAGTCGTGATGCCCTGCAGGAATCGCTGTCCGCAGTGATGGATAACGAAGCGGATGAACTGGAACTTCGTCGAGTGCTCAACGCATTTGATGACGCCGAAACCCGTGATACCTGGTCTCGTTACCAAGTCGCTCGGGCGGTGATGCACAAGGATCTCCTAATCCCTCGTCTGGATATTGCTGCGGCCGTTTCTGCTGCACTGGCTGATGAAGCCGTTCCGGCAAAAGCCTCGCGTGGTCCGTGGCGCAGCCTGGGTCGTCTGGCAGTGGCCGCTTCGGTGACCGTTGCTGTGTTGGCAGGTGTTCGCCTGTACAACCAGGACGAGATCGCAGGCAACGAGCTGGCCCAACAGACTCAGCAACCGGTCATGGCCGGTCCGCAAGTCAAAGGTCCGGCCGTGCTGGCTGGCTACAAGGAAAGCACTGATACCACCGGCCCTATGGCTAATGGTGTACTTCAAGGGCAATCCGGCTGGCAGGATCAGCGCCTTCCAGGCTACCTGCGTCAACATGCGCAGGAATCGGCTGCCAAAGGCACTGACAGCGCTCTGCCATACGCTCGTGCAGCAAGCCAGGAAAACCGCTGATTCGCTAAGGAGCCCTATGCGCGCCATACCGCTCCTTACGCTTTTGCTCAGTAGTTGGTTTGCACTATCCGCCCATGCCGATGAAGCCCAAGACTGGCTGATTCGACTTGGGCGTGCAGAGCAGCAGCAAAGCTTTGAAGGTACGTTTGTCTACGAACGTAACGGCAGTTTTTCTACCCATGACATCTGGCACCGTGTCCAGAATGGTCATGTCCGTGAACGCTTGTTGCAACTTGACGGCTCCGCCCAGGAAGCGGTCAGGGTTGATGGTCGGGCACAATGTGTCAGTGGCACGTTTGCGGTTGGTCTCGGTCAGTCACCTGAGGCACCCTCGCGTATTCTTGATCCAAAAAAACTCACTTCATTCTATGACCTGGCCGTTATTGGCAAATCGCGCGTGGCCGGTCGTCATGCGGTGATTGTGTCGATCAGCCCGCGTGATCCCTACCGTTATGGGTTTGAATTACACCTGGACCGTGAAACTGCGCTGCCGCTTAAATCCTTGCTGCTGAATGACCAAGGGCAGTTGTTGGAGCGTTTTCAGTTCACCCGTCTGGATGCTTCGGCCATTCCTTCTGACCAGGACTTGCAGCCCAGCGGCGACTGTTCGCCGGTAACGATGTCCGCCGCTAAAGCACCTGAGCTGTCTGCCACGCAAAGGTGGCATCTGGACTGGCTACCGCCTGGTTTCCAACAGATCAGCAGCGCTACGCGCAAAGATGCCCAAACGAAATCTACCGTCGACAGCCTGATGTATGACGATGGGCTCGCGCGTTTTTCGGTGTTTCTTGAGTCAGCCAACGGCGCTGATGTGAATGAAACCCGCGCTCAGCTTGGGCCGACCGTGGCAGTATCCCGGCGTTTGAATACGGTAGATGGCGAAATGATGGTCACGGTGGTGGGCGAAATTCCCATTGGCACTGCTGAGCGCATCGCGTTGTCGGTGCGTGGTGAAAAGGCCGCCGCCAAGCCCTGAGATTGTTAATCTTATGTTCATCCTGGTCTATCAATCTGGGCCCGAATTTCGTTGGGTGCTGGGCGTATGAAATCTCTGGATCAGCATTTTCACTTGCAAAAACTTCCCATGTTTTTTATAGGTCAGGGTTTGATGGCTCTGGCCTTGTTTGTTCGCGGAACAAAAATGCCGCTCGCAGTATCCGGCGTTTATTGAACCCTGTCGCTTAACCCTGCTCGTCGTAACGGGAGCTGTATGTCGATACCACGTTTGAAGTCTTACTTATCCATAGTCGCCACAGTGCTGGTGCTGGGCCAGGCCTTACCTGCGCAAGCGGTCGAGCTGCCTGACTTCACCCAACTGGTGGAGCAGGCCTCGCCTGCCGTGGTGAACATCAGTACCACGCAGAAGCTGCCGGATCGCAAAGTCTCGAACCAGCAGATGCCCGACCTGGAAGGCTTGCCGCCCATGTTGCGCGAGTTCTTCGAACGCGGGATGCCGCAACCTCGCTCTCCTCGGGGCGGCGGTGGCCAGCGCGAAGCCCAGTCCCTGGGCTCCGGCTTCATCATTTCGCCTGACGGCTACATCCTCACCAACAACCACGTGATTGCCGACGCCGACGAGATTCTCGTGCGCCTGGCCGACCGCAGTGAACTCAAGGCCAAGTTGATTGGTACCGATCCACGTTCCGACGTGGCTTTGCTCAAAATCGATGGCAAGGACTTGCCGGTGCTTAAACTGGGCAAGTCCCAAGATCTGAAGGCTGGTCAGTGGGTGGTCGCGATCGGTTCACCGTTCGGCTTTGACCACACCGTTACCCAAGGCATTGTCAGCGCCATCGGTCGCAGCCTGCCAAACGAAAACTACGTGCCGTTCATCCAGACCGACGTGCCGATCAACCCGGGCAACTCCGGTGGTCCGCTGTTCAACCTGGCCGGCGAAGTGGTGGGGATCAACTCGCAGATATACACCCGCTCCGGTGGCTTCATGGGCGTGTCCTTCGCGATCCCGATCGATGTGGCCATGGACGTCTCCAATCAGCTCAAAAGCGGCGGCAAGGTCAGCCGCGGCTGGTTGGGCGTGGTAATCCAGGAAGTGAACAAGGACCTGGCTGAGTCCTTCGGTCTCGACAAGCCGGCCGGTGCCCTGGTTGCGCAGATTCAGGACAATGGCCCTGCGGCCAAGGGCGGCCTGAAAGTCGGTGACGTAATTCTGAGCATGAACGGCCAGCCGATCATCATGTCGGCGGACTTGCCTCACTTGGTCGGCGCGCTCAAGGCCGGCGGCAAAGCCAAGCTGGAAGTGATTCGTGATGGCAAGCGCCAGAACGTCGAACTGACCGTTGGGGCAATTCCGGAAGAAGGCGCGACCCTGGACGCCCTGGGCAACGCCAAGCCAGGCGCCGAGCGCAGCAGTAACCGCCTGGGTATCGCCGTCGTTGAACTGACCGCCGAGCAGAAGAAAACCTTCGACCTGCAAAGCGGTGTCGTGATCAAGGAAGTGCAGGACGGCCCAGCCGCCTTGATCGGCCTGCAACCGGGTGACGTGATCACCCACTTGAACAACCAGGCAATCGATACCACCAAGGAATTCGCCGACATCGCCAAGGCGTTGCCGAAGAATCGCTCGGTATCGATGCGCGTCCTGCGTCAAGGCCGTGCCAGCTTCATCACCTTCAAACTGGCCGAGTAATCCGCTAGACCTATAAAAAAGCCCCGCTGCCGGTTACCGGCAGCGGGGCTTTTTTGTGGGCGGCGGGTTCAGCTCATCATGCCTTTCACCAAGCGCTCCTGTTCGATCAGCTCACGCTGACGGGCGTCGATGCGTGAGGACAACGGGAAGTTATTGCCGGCGCGCCGCTTGGCAAAGTCCAACTGCTGGATGGCTTGCTGGAAATCCCCCACCAATGCGAAATATTCGGCGCGAGCCTGATGCAGGCCAATGATGTTGCCGGACAAGCCGCGAGTCTCGGCGACCTGATACCACACGTCCGGATCGTCCGGTCGCGACTTGAGCAGCCCATCCAGTGCCTTTTCTGCATCGGCGGTACGGTTCTGTTTAAGCAGCAGGTCTACCCGCACCTGGTTCAGCGGATAGTTGCTGGGGTACTGGGTGAGCATGCGGTCGGTACGTTGCTGCGCATCCGGCATGCGGTTGCTGGTGATGTCCAGTTCGATTTGGGCCAGGTTGTAGGTAATGTCGTTGGGCGCCTTGGCCAGCAGCGGCGCCAGGCTTTCCCGCGCTTCCTTGAGTTGAGTACCCTTGATCTGAGCGATGGCCAGGCCATAACGCGCAACGTCATTTTTAGGGTTCTCATCCAGCTGGGCCTGGAAGCGCTTGGCGGCCAGACCAGGTGTGTCTTCGTACTTGAGCTGCACCCGTGCGCGAATCAGTTGATAGCGCAGGCTGTCTTCCTTGCCGCCAGGTTTGGCTTGTTCGGCGCGGTTGCGGGTGTCGGCGATACGCGATTCGGTTACCGGGTGAGTCAGCAGGAACTCCGGTGGCTTGGCGTCGAAGCGGTATTGGCGCATCAGCCGTTCGAACATCGTGGGCATGGAGCGCGGGTCGTAGCCGGCTTTCTCCAGGTTGAGGATGCCGATGCGGTCGGCCTCTTGCTCGTTCTGGCGAGAGAAGCGGCGCTGTTCCTGGATCGCGGCGGCTTGTGAGCCGGCAATCGCGGCGATACCGGCATCGCCGGCACCCGCAGCGGCGGCGATAATGCCGCCAAGCAGGGCGGCCATCATCGGCAGTTGCATGCGTGATTGCGCTTCCACGCCTCGGGCGAAGTGACGCTGGGACAAGTGCGCCAGTTCGTGGGCCAGTACCGACGCGTATTCACCTTCGGTCTGTGCATTGAGAAACAGGCCGCCGTTGACCCCGACGATCCCACCGGGAGCCGCAAAGGCGTTGAGCTGTGGGCTGTTGATCAGGATGAATTCCAGGCGCCGGTCATTGACCTGGCTGGTCTCCACCAGCTTGTACACGCTGGTTTCAACGTAATCCTTGAGTTGCGGATCATTGAGTTGCGAAACCTGGCCGCGCAGGTAGGCCAGCCAGGCGCGGCCCAATTGGTATTCCTGTTGCGGCGAGACTATGGCAGAGCTGGCGTCACCAAGTGACGGCAGGTCGTCAGCAAAGGCCGGGGAGGCCAGCAGGCAGGCCAGCGTCAGCAGGGTAGGGCGCAAAAAAGTCATGCACAAAGCCTTTCGACAAAGAGCTTACTGTAGCCGGACACTGAGCTTGGGACCAGATATTCTAAGCGGCCCGAATGTTTGCCTGGAGTAGCACCATGACCGACGTTGTAGCCTGTGACGCCGAACTCGACGCCAGCGGTCTTAACTGCCCTTTGCCGTTGCTCAAGGCCAAGCTGGAGCTCAATAAAATGGCCAGCGGTGCCGTGCTCAAGGTGACTGCCACCGACGCCGGCTCCCAGCGTGATTTTCGCACCTTTGCCAAGCTGGCCGGCCACACCCTGGAGCATGAAGACGCCGCCGAGGGTGTGTACCGTTATTGGTTGCGCAAGGCCTGACGGCCTTGTCGACGCAGAATCAGGCCTTATTCAGCGCCTGCGCTGCCGCCAACACGGCATCAACATGCCCCGGCACTTTCACTCCGCGCCATTCCTGACGCAGCACGCCTTGGCTGTCGATCAGGAATGTGCTGCGATCCACACCCAGGTATTCCTTGCCATACAGCTTCTTCAACTTGATCACATCAAACAGCTGGCAGACCGCTTCGTCCTTATCGCTGATCAGCTCGAAAGGAAATTCCTGTTTGCCCTTGAAGTTCTCGTGGGACTTCACGCTGTCACGCGACACGCCGAACACTTCGGTATTGGCGGCCTTGAATGCGGCGTACTGGTCACGAAAGCCTTGGCCTTCGGTAGTGCAGCCTGGGGTGCTGTCCTTCGGGTAAAAGTAGATCACCACTTGCTTGCCCTTGAGGGCCGCGAGGCTGAAGGTCTGGCCGCTGGTGGCCTGGGCCTCGAAATCGGCCACGGGTGTGTCGATGGCTACCGGCATAGAGAGGTACTTCCTTACATGGGGTTCTGTGGGCGCCATGGTTCGATCAAGGCGTCGAGGTTCAGGGCATCGGCGAAATCGAGGAACTGGTCGCGCAGCCAACTGATCTGTACGCCGGCCGGCAAGGTCACGGTAAAGGTGGCATTGAGCATGGTGCCGCCGGTTTGTGGCGCCTGGTAGGTGTCACAGGTCAGGTTTTCCAGCTCGACGTTATGGTCGATAAAGAACTGGCACAACTCGTTGACGATGTCCGAACGGTAGGCCGAGCTGACATAGGCCACGTAAGGCAAAGCCTGTGGGCGATTTTCCAGGGCGGCGCTGCGTACCACGTTGACGGTAAAGTCGTGCTTTTTGGCCAGGCCCGGCAGGCCGGTTTCAAGGCGTGCCAAGGCATCCCAGGAGCCAGAAATCTGCAGGACCAGCGCACTGCACTCGCCGTGGCGGGTCAGGCGGGAGGTCACGACGGCGCAGCGGTTCTCATGGCTGGCGCGGCACAGGACGTTGGTCAGCTCCATGGGGTTGGCGCCGAGGGCACTGATAACAAGGAATTGTTCGCGAACTGTGGGGGTGGACATGCAGCCTTCCTAAAGCGATGAGCGGTCGATACCGTGTGGGCTGTATCGATCAAAGGATCAAGGGTAGCGAAAAGCGTCGCCAAGGGCTAGGAGGTGGCGTTTTCATTGCGTGATCAGCCGGCTTCGGGCGGTGCTTTGGCCCGATGATGTCATTGCCCGACGTTTAGTTGCGCCAGAACGCATCCTCACGCGGTACTTCGCTTGTACAAGCATCTTGGCGCCAGTACCATTACGGCTCTCTTTTTCCGGCAGGAGCGGTTGCATGATTGCGGGCAGTATGGTGGCACTGGTCACACCCATGGATGCACAAGGTCGTCTCGACTGGGACAGCCTGGGCAAACTGGTGGACTTCCACCTGCAAGAGGGCACCAACGCCATTGTGGCGGTCGGCACCACAGGTGAATCGGCCACCCTCGATGTGGAAGAGCACATCCAGGTGATCGAGTTCGTGGTCAAGCGCGTTGCGGGCCGCATTGCCGTGATCGCCGGTACGGGCGCCAACTCGACGCGTGAAGCGATCGAGCTGACCAAGAACGCCAAGAAGGCTGGCGCCGACGCTTGCCTGCTGGTAACCCCGTACTACAACAAGCCGACCCAGGAAGGCTTGTACCAGCACTTCAAAGCTATCGCCGAAGCCGTTCAGATCCCGCAGATCCTCTACAACGTACCGGGTCGCACCGCGTGCGACATGAAGGCCGAGACCGTGATCCGCCTGTCCACCGTGCCGAACATCATCGGCATCAAGGAAGCCACTGGCGACCTGCAGCGCGCCAAGGACATGCTGGCCGGCGTGAGCAGCGACTTCCTGGTGTATTCCGGTGACGACGCCACCGCTGTCGAGCTGATCCTGCTGGGTGGCAAGGGCAATATCTCCGTGACCGCCAACGTGGCCCCGCGCGCCATGAGCGATATGTGTGCCGCCGCCATCGCGGGCGATGCAGCCACCGCTCGCGCTATCCACGAAAAGCTGATGCCGCTCAACAAGACACTGTTTATCGAATCCAATCCTATTCCCGTGAAGTGGGCGCTGTTTGAGATGGGCCTGATGCCGGACGGTATCCGTCTGCCGCTCACCCCCCTCAGCGAAGCCTGTCACGAACCGCTGCGACAGGCCCTGCGCCAGTCCGGCGTCCTGGTTTAATTGAGGAAGCACTACGCATGAAGCGATTGGCCGGACTTTCCGCACTTGCCTTGATTATCTCCAGCACCAGTGGCTGCGGTTGGGTATGGGGCCCGGAAGGCTACTTCCGTGACCGCGGCAGCGATTACCTGGAAGCGCAAGCAACCAAACCGATGCAACTGCCGCCTGATGTCAATGTCGCCAAGCGCCTTGACCCATTGTTGCCGATTCCACGCAACGTCGCCGACGACACGGTCAAGGGTGAGTACGTAGTGCCGCGCCCACAGCCGATCATGGCCGTGGCCGATGCCAGCGACTACAGCCTGCAGAAAAGCGGCGACAACCGCTGGATCGTGGCCCAGCGCCCACCTGCCGAAGTCTGGCCGGTGGCGGTGCAGTTCTTCCAGGACAACGGTTTCCGTCTCGACCAGCAGCGCCCGCAGACCGGTGAGTTCACCACCGCGTGGCAGCAAGGTCGCGAGCTGTCAGCCAACATGGCCCAGCGCCTGCTGGCGGGCGGTGTTGCCGCCGACAGCGAAGCCCGTGTGCGTGTACGCATCGAGCCTGGCGTGCAGCGCAACACCAGCGAAGTCTATGTAGTCAGCGCCGAGCGGCCTGCCGGCAGCACGGCTGACGTCGACTTCACGCCGCGCTCGGTCAACACCGGTGTCGACGCCGCGTTGGTCGACGAGATGCTGGCCAGCATGAGCCGTATCTCCGAGAAGGGCGGTTCCGTATCCTTACTCGCCGCCCGTGATTACGACACCCCTAGCCGCGTCAGCCTCACCGAAGACGGCAGCGGCAACGTCGTGCTGAACCTGGGTGAAGACCTCGACCGCGCCTGGGCCAGTGTTGGCCGCGCGTTGGAGCAGGGCCCTTGGCGCGTTGAAGACATCAACCGCAGCCTGGGCCTGTACTACATCAACGTGGCTGAAAAGGCTGAGAAGAAGGACGACGAGCCAGGTTTCTTCGGCAAATTGTTCGGCAGCGCGCCGACCAAGGAAGAGATCGAAACCCGTGCCGAGCGTTACCAGGTTCGTTTGAGCAAGGTGGGCGAAAGCGTGCAAGTCACCGTCGAGAAGAACATCAACACCGTCGCGCCAGCTGAAACAGCGCGCAAAGTGTTGGGCGTGATTCAAGACAACCTGGGCTGATTCGATGCGTTTTGCCGTTCTCGACAGCGGTAGCCAAGGGAACGGTACGCTGGTCGCCCATGATGACACGTACGTGCTGGTCGATTGTGGTTTCTCCCTGCGGGAAACCGAGCGGCGCCTGTTGCGCCTGGGGGTTCACCCCACGCAACTGAGCGCGATTCTGGTAACCCACGAACATGCCGACCATGTGCATGGCGTGGGTTTGCTGTCTCGGCGCTACAATCTGCCGGTGTACTTGAGTCGTGGCACGTTGCGCGGGATGCGCAAACCCATTGAGCCGGCAGGTTTTCTGGCCGGTGGCGAGCAACTGCAAATCGGTGCCCTGAGCATCAATGTCGTCGCGGTTGCCCACGATGCCCAGGAGCCCACGCAATACGTATTCAGTGACGGCCAGCGGCGTTTCGGCGTGCTGACCGACCTGGGTTCCTACTGCGCCAGGGTGCTGGACGGTTACCGGGACCTCGATGCCTTGATGATCGAGTCCAACCACTGCAGGGATCTACTGGCACGCGGTCACTACCCTTACTTTCTCAAGCAACGGGTGGGCGGCGAGCTGGGACATTTGAACAATCACCAGGCGGCATATCTGGTGTACGAGTTGGGCTGGCAAGACCTGCAACACCTGGTCCTGGCTCACCTCAGCAGCAAGAACAACCTGCCGACGCTTGCCCGGCAATGTTTTGTCGACACCCTAGGGTGCGACCCGGACTGGCTGCAACTGGCCGATCAAGATTCAGGGCTCGACTGGCGACACATCGCCTAGCCCACCTTACTCAAAGCGGAGCCCATCATGGAAAAACGTGAAGAACTCTACCGCGGCAAAGCCAAGTCGGTGTACAAGACCGACGACGCCAACCGCCTGATCCTGCTGTTTCGCAACGACACCTCGGCGTTCGACGGCAAGCGCATCGAACAGCTGGATCGCAAAGGCATGGTGAACAACAAGTTCAACGCCTTCATCATGCAGAAACTCGAAGCGGCCGGTATCCCGACCCAATTCGACAAACTTCTGGGCGACAACGAGTGCCTGGTCAAGAAGCTCGACATGATCCCGGTGGAATGCGTCGTGCGTAACTACGCCGCCGGCAGCCTGGTCAAGCGTTTGGGCGTGGAAGAGGGCCTCAAGCTCAACCCTTACACCTTCGAACTGTTCCTGAAGGACGACGCCAAGGGCGACCCGTTCATCAACGAATCCCACGTCGTGGCGTTCGGCTGGGGCACCGCTGAGCAACTGGCGCGCATGAAGGAGTTGTCCCTCAAGGTCAACGACGTGCTGAGCAAGCTGTTCGACGACGCCGGCCTGTTGCTGGTGGACTTCAAGCTCGAATTCGGCGTGTTCCACGACGGCTCCATCGTCCTGGGCGACGAGTTCAGCCCGGATGGTTGCCGCCTGTGGGACAAGGACACCAAGAAGAAGATGGACAAAGACCGCTTCCGCCAAGGCCTCGGTGACGTGATCGAAGCCTACGAAGAAGTCGCCAAGCGCCTCGGCGTACCGCTGTAATCGACGCAAGCATCTGATAGCACGGAAAAAAATCGCTTCGGCGCTTTGCATCCATCAATCATGCTGTTATGATGCGCGCCGTTGGAGAGATGCCAGAGTGGCCGAATGGGACGGATTCGAAATCCGTTGTACCTTCACCGGTACCTAGGGTTCGAATCCCTATCTCTCCGCCATTACATAGAAAAAAGCCCCGCAGCTGAATAAGCTGCGGGGCTTTTTCGTTTCCGGCCGTTATTAATGGCTGTTTCAGGGATTTGTTTTAGTCCTGCCTAGCGCTGTTCAAGGCGCTCAGACGCTTTGCGATAAGCCTGATCACGCTCACGTTTATCAACGGCGACCACGAACACCGTAATTTCCTGATCGATCACTTGATACACCAGCCTGTACTCGCTACTACGCAGTTTGATCTTGTAGCAGTCAGGCAGGCTATGGAGGCGATTAGCTTCAATACGTGGGTTGTTCAGGATTTCGACTAGCTTCTTTTTGAGTTGCTGACGGGGTGTCACCGAGCTTTTGCCATTCCTTCAATGCACGCGCATCAAAATCAAGGCTATAGGTCATCCAAAGAAACCTTCACGCGTTGAGGCGATGCAAGACGCTCACGTACGGTCGCCATCAAGGCTTCATCCTCTTCAGTCATCAGCACAGGCTTAAATGGCAACTGGCCGCGCTCGGCAACATATTGCAGCGCCTGGCGTATCAGTTCGGAAGGGGTGACACCGAGTTTCTCCAGCTCCAGGTAGGCGCGAGTTTTCAGGTCGTCATCGATACGGATGTTGATAGATGCCAAGGGATAGCTCCTTGTGTAATGACGTTGGTCATTACATTGGAGCAATCGGGTTTCATTGGCAAGTCTGTCTAGACATACGGCAATCGCTCTCATCTGTTGATCCTACTTTTTGCTCGTCGGCTTTGCCGGGCGCTTTTTATCGGTTTCTTTCACCGTTTCTCTTGGTCTTTTCTTCGCCTCTTGCTCTGTTACGTATTCACCTGTGACCGCATCGCGATATCTTGTTGGCATATAAGCACCCTTGACAGTATGCCGCCCCGGCGGCGACCTTTTTCAGGCTAGCTCAGAGGCTTATGCGCACAAGGTTCCCTGTGGGCATTCTGGTTACCAAGCTTTTCCGAAACAGGTGCTTACGTTATGCGGAGGCGGCAGTTTTCGGGCAGGGTTGCGTTGGCTGGGGTAGGGCGCTAACCTTCCGCCGTCGTCCTCATGGCGACCAGTTTTGACAGACTGATTTACAGGTGTACGTCCTCCATGCGATTACAGCGTTTCTGCTGTGACGTCGTTTTATGGCGGCTGTGCGTGGGGCATCTTCGGGTGCGCCGGGTCCTGTATACCGGTCTGTCAACCCGCGCACAGCTGCCACCTGATCCTGTTTGACAGCGGGATGTGGCAGTTCCCATTGCATACAGGAGCTACACAATGAGCAATCTCGATTCTGATTCCGAATTTTCCCCTCGTAAAATATTCCATGTAGGCGCTGACGTTGGCACCGAAGAAGCCCTCACAAACGCCACCGAAATCCTGTCATCCGCCCTGCAAACCGCTTACCAATGCGCCGAAGATCCAGTCAGCACGCAGTCACCCGTGATCATGGCCCTGGCTCAATTGATTGAGAACGCGCAAGCCCTGGTGGACGCTGTCCTCGAGCGTGATTTCCCCACGGCCCAATAAACACCTGCTCCGGAAACGAAAAAAGCCTGCTGAACTCAACGCTCAGCAGGCTTTTTTTTGGCTGCAACTCGGTCAGGCAGGCTGCGCCACCAAGCTGTTGCTCACCTTGCGGCCCAACACCAGCACGGTCGCAAACCCCAACCCCACCAACACAGTGGCCAGGCTCAACAACACCGAGCTGCCCATTTGGTCGACGATCCGCCCACCAAAGAACGAGCCCAGGGCAATGATCACCTGAAACAGCGCCACGAACAGCGGCATGCCTCGCTCCACATCCTTGGGCGCTACCACGAACATCCAGATACTGGCGCAGGCCGGGAAGGCGCCAAAGGCAAAGCCCCAGAGCGCGATCAGCACCACGGCGCCTGTCATACCGGTGGCGAAGTAGGGGAACAGTGCAGTGCTGGTACCGATCATCAGCGCGACCAGCAGCAGGGTGTTGCGTACGCTGCGGTTGGCGGCGAAGCCGGCGAACACATTGCCCAGCACGCCCGCCACGCCATACAGCAGCAACAATGAGCCAATCGTTGGCCCGTCGAAGCCGGAGCTGTGTTTAAAGAACGGCGCGACATAGGTATACGCAGCAAAGTGCGCCAGGCCGATCAGCAGTACGGCGATCAACCCGACCCGTGCTTGTGGGTTGATAAACAAAGCTGGCAGGTCACGGATCTGAATGGCTTTCTCAGGAGTGAGTCGCGGCAGCAGGAAGATTTGCGCCAACAGCACCGGAATGCCCACCAACGCCGTGACTAGGAAGGTCATCCGCCAGCCCATCAGGCCGCTGAGCCAGGTACCCACAGGCACGCCCAGAACGGTGGCCAGGGTCACGCCCATCATGATGATCGAGGTGGCCTTTGCTACGCCCACGCCCTTGGGCGCCAGCCGCCCGCTGAGGGCAATGGCCGTGGCCCAGAAGCCGCCGATGCTGATGCCGAGCAATACGCGGCCGAACAGCAGCAGGCTGAAATCATTAGCGAAGGCCACCACCGAGTTGGCGATGATCATCACCAATGTCAGGCCGATCAGCAAGTAACGACGGTCCATGGCGCCAATGCTGACCGACAGAAACGGCGCGGCGAGGGCAGCCATGATGCCGGGCAATGTCACCATCAATCCGGCGTGACCGGCACTGATGCCCAGATCGCTGGCGACGTCGTTGAGTACGCCCACCGGTAGGAATTCACTGGTCACCAGGGCAAAGGCACCCACGGCGACCGAAAGAATCGCCAACCACTGCTGTTTGACGCTTTGTTGATTATGTTCAGGATGCCCGCTAGGGGCCTGGCTCGCGCTTGGCATGGGATTGGGTTCCGGGAGGAATGTCGCCTGAAGCCAGGCGAGGAGGGAATGTGGGGCGATTATAGGAATCAGTGTCGGCAATCGTTCAGGCGCTCGTTTCGATAGTAATCATCAGTGCTATCGATGTGAGCAATCATTTTTCGGCCAACCGTTCCAGAAGGCACTCAATAAACACCCCCTCCGCCCGACTCAACTTCTGCTCCCGGTTCCACAACAGATGAATATCCACATCCGCAATCCCCTCATCCGGCGGCAACCGCCACAGCAGCCCGCGCTCCACATCGTCCGCCACCACATGAGTGGGTAAGCAGCCCAAGCCAAACCCGGCAATGACCAATCGCCGCACTTCTTCCAGGCTGGAGGATGACGCCACGATCCGCCCGCCAAACCCTTGCTGATCACGGAAAATAGTCAGCGGCGACAACATGCCGCCAATCTGGTCGCTGGTAAAACTCACGAAATTCTCCGATTGCAGATCCCCTTCGACTAACCCTGTGCGTCCGAACAATGGGTGGTGTTTTCCACAAAAGAACGCATAACGCTGACGCAGAAACAGATGCTGTTCCAGGCGCGGTTGTGGCCGGCGATTGAGGCTGAGCCCCAGGGTCGCGGTTTTTTCCAGCAGCGCGGCGACAATGTCGGAGCTGCGCATCACTTCTACTTCCAGATCGACCCGTGGATGTTCGCGATGAAAACCCGCGAGAAAGTCATCGAAAGTGTCGGAATTAATCCGGCTGATCATCAGCAAGCGCACTTTGCCGATCACTTCATCACCCGGCTTTTGCAGGGCGTTGCTCATCTGCGAGACCTGGCCGTACATCTCTCCGGCAATGGCGAAGATCTGCTCACCGGCTTCGGTGAGCACGAAGCGCGGGCCACGGCGCAGGATGAGCTGGCAATCCAGCTGTTCTTCCAGGCGCTTGAGCGCCTGGCTGATGGCCGGTTGCGTCAGATGCAGGCGGGCGGCGGCGCGGCTGATGCTCAGTTCCTGGCCGATCACGCGGAAGGTGCGCAGCAGGTTCCAGTCCAGGCGGTCATTGAGCAGAGGGTGAATATCGCGGCGGAATTCGGGCATGGCGGCGCTCGATAATAAGCAGTTCTTATAATCAAGATAATAAATAGAAAATTGACTAATCATAGCCCCTGGCCGAAAAATCGGGTTTAACGAGCGCCACCAGAGCGCACCGGTTTGACTTTCTCCTGCCAAAAAAATAACCAAAGGAGCCAGCCCCATGAAGCCTTCCGCTTCGCCGCAGCCTCGCCGTGCTGCGGCCGCCGCCTTTATCGGCACCATGATCGAGTGGTACGACTTTTACATCTATGCCACCGCTGCAGCGCTGGTATTCGGTCAACTGTTCTTCCCCTCCGACGATAAATTGTTCAGCACCATGGCCGCGTTCGGCACCTTCGCCGTTGGCTTTTTTGCGCGGCCGTTGGGCGGCATCGTGTTCGGTCATATCGGCGACCGCATCGGCCGCAAGAAATCCCTGGTGATTACCCTCGTGATGATGGGCGTGGTCACGGTGTGCATCGGCCTGTTACCGACCTATGCCCAGATCGGCGCTGCCGCACCGGTGCTGTTGATCCTGTTGCGAGTGGTGCAGGGTATTGCGGTTGGCGGTGAGTGGGGTGGGGCGGTGTTGATGGCTGGCGAGCACGCGCCGAAAGGGCGGCGTAATTTCTTTGCATCCTTCGCGCAGTTGGGCAGCCCGGCCGGTTTGATTCTTTCCTTGCTAGCGTTCAGTGCCGTCACTCGTTTACCTGAAGAGGACCTGCTCAGCTGGGGCTGGCGCCTGCCGTTCCTGGCCAGTGCCTTGCTGTTGATCGTCGGCCTCGCGATTCGCCTGGGTGTGAACGAGTCGCCGGAGTTCCTCGAAGACAAGGCTCTGGCGGAAAAAGCGCGAGCGATCAAGCAGGACCAAGCCCCCGTGCTGGAAGTGCTGAAGACCGCTTGGCGTCCATTGTTGTTGTGCATTGGCGCCAATACGTTGGGAATTGCCGGCGTGTATTTCACCAACACCTTCATGATTGCCTACAGCACTCAGCAACTTAATCTGCCGCGCTCGTTGATTCTGGAATGCCTGTTCTTCGTCGCCATTATTCAGTTCTGCGTCCAGCCGCTGGCCGCCTGGGTGGCGGAGAAGGTCGGCGCTACGCGGTTTCTGTGCGCCATGTGCGTGCTGGCAATGGCCTCGCCGTACCCGATGTTCGTCCTGGTTAGCAGCGCTCAGGCACCGTTGATCATCCTCGGCATTGCCCTGGCGGTGGTGTGCATGGCGTCGTTCTACGCCGTCATCGCAGGTTTTGTCAGCGGCCTGTTTGAAACCCGTGTGCGCTACACCGCGATCTCCCTGGCTTACCAGGTATGCGGCGCGCTGGCCGGCGGCCTGACACCGTTGATCGGCACCTGGCTGGCCCATCAATACTTGGGCCAATGGTGGCCGATGGCAGTGTTTTACAGCGTGATCGCGGCGGTTTCGTTGGTGTGCGTACTGGCCTTGTCCCGCCGCCATGCCACGGCCCACCGCCTGGAAATGGCACACAGTTGAGGGAGTCAGCAATGTTGAAGATTAATGGCGAGCGCCTGTGGCGTAGCCTGATGGACATGGCCGAGATCGGCGCGACCGCACGCGGTGGCAGCTGCCGCCTGGCGTTGAGCGCTGAAGACAAGGCCGGTCGTGAGCTGTTCAGCCACTGGTGTAAAGCAGCCGGCCTGACGTTGAGCGTGGATGCCATCGGCAACCTGTTCGCCCGCCGCGCGGGCACCGACAATGACGCCGCCCCGGTGATGATGGGCAGCCACCTGGATACCCAGCCCGAAGGCGGACGCTTCGATGGGGTGTACGGCGTGTTGGCTGGCCTGGAGGTCATCCGCAGCCTCGACGACCACGGCATCCAGACGCGCAAGCCGTTGGAAATTGCAGTGTGGACCAACGAGGAGGGCGCCCGTTTCACCCCGGCGATGCTGGGCTCGGCAGTGTTCACCGGCACACTTGCCCTGGACATGGCACTGGCAACCGCTGATGTAGACGGTATCAGCGTGAACGAGGCGTTGCGCACCACCGGCTACAACGGTGAGCGCCCGTTGGGTGGCGCAGTGGATGCGTATTTCGAAGCGCATATCGAGCAAGGCCCGATTCTGGAAGACAACGCCAACAGCATCGGCGTAGTCACCGGTGGTCAAGCGATTCGCTGGCTCGATGTACGGGTCGAAGGCATGGCCGCGCACGCTGGCACCACGCCGATGCCGTTGCGTAAAGATGCGCTGTACGGCGCGGCAAAAATGATCCAGGCCCTGGAAAACCTCGCTGCCGATTTTGCCCCACAGGGCCTTACCACTGTGGGTGAACTGAGCATCGCCAAGTCGTCGCGCAACACCATCCCCGGCTTGCTCAACTTTACCGTCGACCTGCGCCATCACCGCGACGCCGACATCGACGCCATGGAGCAGCAAGTGCGTGCACGCCTGCAGGCTATCGCGGACAACCGTGGCCTGAGCGTCACCATCACGCCTCACTGGATCAGCCCGGCTACGCCGTTCGACGCTGAGTGCGTGGCTTGCGTGCAGGCTGCGGTGGACGGCTTGGGCTACAGCCAGCAGACCATCGTCAGCGGCGCCGGCCACGATGCGATTCACCTGGCGCGCTATTGCCCCACCGCGATGATCTTCATCCCCTGCGTCGGCGGCCTCAGCCACAACGAAGCCGAGGATGTCTTGCCCGACGATGTGCGCCAGGGTACCGATGTCTTGCTCAACGCCGTCTTGAAACGCGCCGGGCATGTTCATTTCTAAAGGCCGACGCCGCACCCCTGTGGGAGCTGGCTTGCCTGCGATTGCGCACTGTCAGAGAGCAATGTACTGCCTGATTCACCGCCATCGCAGGCAAGCCAGCTCCCACAGGTTCTGTGTTTATCCAGGAGCAACTCATGAAGACGTTTTTTCACCCCGAACAACTCCTGCATCACCCGCGTAGCTACTATTCCCGCGGCCAGATGCGCACGCCCCAGGAGGTTCCCGAGCGAGCGCGCAACCTGCTGTTGGCTGCGCAAACCCTGGGCTTCGATATCCAGCAACCGACCGATTGCGGTATGGATCCTTTGCTCGCGGTGCACGGCGGCGACTACCTGGCTTTTCTTCAAGAAGCTCACCAGCGCTGGAAAGAAATTCCCGAAGACTGGGGCGACGAAGTCATGTCCAACATCTTCGTGCGTGAACCCAATGCCTTGCGCGGCATCCTGGCTCAGGCGGCACGCTACCTGGCCGATGGCAGTTGCCCCATCGGTGAATTGACCTGGCGCTCGGCTTATTGGTCAGCCCAAAGCGCCATCGCCGCAGCGGGAGACATCCTCGATGGCGCTTTGGGC
>NZ_WKFA01000035.1:0-55416 GCF_021605325.1 Pseudomonas sp. PA-7-1E | reverse complement strand
CTGGAGTGCGAAGCGCTCCCAGGATCTTGGGGCCGCTGCGCAGCCCAGCGGGAGCAAGCTCCCTCGCCACAGTGCAGCGGTCCCACATCTGGATCGAGGGTCAGTGATTGATTCCCCCGATCCTCACCAACCCCGCTTCAAGCCCAAACACCTCAACCCCCTGCGGCGTCGATTGCCCGGTGGTGACTTTTACCTGCTGCACCGGTTTATCCATCGCCGTCCGATACTCCACCGTCATGTCCGCCTGGATCGCCTGGCTGGGAATCACGATCGCCTGGTCATTGTTATAAGTGACAATCGTCAACCTCGCACTCATGCCCAGGCGCACCCGTTGTAACTGCTGGGGCGTCAGGGTGGGGATCGACAAGGTCACCGGAAACTGCGCACTGCCCTGGCTGTCGCTGGCGATGGCCAGGCCGCTGACCACGCTGACTGAACCTGTCAGCCGCTCGCCATCAAAGCCATCGCCCATGACTTCAACGGTCTGGCCCTGACGCAGCTGGTTGATATCCAGCTCTGAGACCTTGGCCACGATTTTCAAGCGTTCGATATTGGCCAGCCCGAACAGCACCTGGCCCTGGCTGACCTTGCTGCCGGCCTGCACCGGCGCGTTGTTATTGCCGCCACCTTGAGCGGTACTGGTGCTGCCGGGCGCCGGTACCACGATGCCGGAGAAGGGCGCCTTGACCTCCTTGCCTTCGAGCAGTGTTTGCAAGGCTTCGTACTTCACCGTGGCATTGGTCAGCTCCATTTCGGCGATCTGCCGGTATTCGCCCTGGCCTTGGTCCAGGGCTTGTTGCAGCTCACTGCGCGCCGCCACCAAGTCCAATTGCTGTTGCTGGGTTTGCTGTTTGAGGTCATCCAGTTCGTTGCGCGGGATGATGCCGCGCTTGAACAGGTTTTCGCTCTCGGTGAGTTTGCGTTGGGTGTTGCCCGCGGTCATTTCAGCGGTGCGTAAACTGCGACGGGCGCGGCTGACGGTGGGGCTGCTGCCCCAGTCCTGCATTTCCTGCACGGTGCGTCGGGCCTTGAGTTGCGCGGAGAGGGCGTCGCGCAGCTGTACTTCAAGCGTCGCCGGGTCCATGCGCAACAGGACTTGGCCGGCCTCAACGCGCTGGCCTTGTTCGACCAGGTTGGCCAGCACATTGCCGTCGAACGGCGCCGTCAGGACGACGGTGGTGTCAGGCTCGATCTTGCCCACCAGGCCGATCTGGTGCACCAACGGGTCGGGCTTTACGGCCAGCCACTGTTCGCCTGTACCCGCCTGCTCAGCCCCGCTGCGTTGACTGAGCAGGGCGGCGGCCGCGCCGGCCAACAGCAGGAACAAGGCAACGGCCAGCAGGGATTTTTTATTAGTAGTCATTAAGGGCAATTTCCCAACTTTCCAGCGTCATGCCCAGGGTCAGATCAAGCTGAGTCTGGGCGTTCAAATAAGCGATCAGCGCATTGAGCTGGGCGTTTTCGGCGTTGCGCAGGTCGGTCTCGAAGCTCAGCACCTGAAAGTTGGTGGAGCGCCCGGCGCTGAGCTTTTCCCGCTCGATCTCGATCTTGCGCCGCGACAACTCCACGGCGCGCTTGGATATTTCATATTGGCGCCAGCGGGTGCCAAGGTCACGCACCACATTGTTGACGTTGCGCTCCAGCTCCTGGCGGGCGTCGGTAATGCGGATTTCCTGGTCTTCTACATTTACCCGTGCACGCACTTCGGCCTGGCGCGTGCTGATATCGCCAATAGGGATTTGCACTTGCACCCCGGCGTAACTGTCCCAGGTGCGGTTATTGTTATGGCCGTTGTCGTTATCGGTGGCGGCGCGGATCTGGTTGGCGCCGGCGACCAGGTCCACCTGCCAGCGCCCGGAATCTTTGGCGATCACCAGGTCGAGGTCGGCCTGTTGGCTGCCGAGCAGGGCAGCGAGGTATTCCGGTTGCTGGTTTTGCGCGAGGTTAAAGGCCTGGCGTTTGTCGATCTCCATGGGGGTGGCTTCCAGGGCCTCGGTGGCACGCACCGGTGTCGACAGGTCCAGGGCCAGCAGGCGCAGCAACGCCAGGCGGCTGGTGTCGAGTTGGTTGCGCGCTTCTTCCACGCCTAATTGCTGGGTGGCGATATCGGCTTCGGTCTGCACGATCTCGAATTCGGCCATGCGCCCGGCGCTGATCAGCGCTTTGTTCACCTCCAGTAAAGTAGTGGAGCGTTTGAGCGCTTCCTGGACGATCACCAACTGTTCCTGGGCGCGCAACAATTCGCGGTAGGTGGCGATGATCTGGCTGATGGTCTGCGCCACGGTGGCCTTGAGGTTCAGGCGGTTGGCCTGCTCGGCCAGGCGCGACAGGCGCAGCGGTGCGGTGGTGGCATCCCAGCCGGCCCCGCGCATAAGCGGTTGGATGATCGCAAGGTCCAGGCCGTCGCTGCGGTAGCGGCCGGCGCGGTTGGCGTTGTTCAACTGCTGGGTCCAGGCCATGCTCAAGCGCGTGCCGTATTCGCCGAGCAGGCTGCTGGTGGGCGCGACGTTGGCGTTGCGCGCATTGTCTTGGGAGCCGCGGGTGCTGCGGTAATAGCTGTTGAGGGTGAGTTTGGGGTTGAACACGTCTTCGGCCACGCGCAGGTCGAACTTCTGCGCCACCCGTTGCAGGTAGGCGCTGCGGATCGCCGGGTTATTACGCAGGCCCAGGTACACCGCGTCCCCCAGGGTCATGGTGCTGGCCTGGGCATTCAGCGAGACGCTACGCTCGTAGCCGCTGCGGGTAGTGCTGGGTGCCTGAGGGTTGATCACCACGTCGGCGGCCATGCCCGGCAGGCTGATCAGCATGAGCAGCGGTAGGTACTTATTCATCGCGCAGGGCCTCGACCGGCTGCAAGCGTGAGGCCGACACCGCCGGGTAAATGCCAAAGAACAAACCCACCAGCAACGTACTGCCCACGCCCAGGGGCAGGGCAGCCACTGCCAACGCAAAGGCCCAGCCCGACAGCCACGCATACAGCCAGGCAGCGGTCATGCCCAGGACTGCGCCGCACAGCGCACCCACGGCGGTGAGGGTGACCGCTTCGAGCAAAAACAGGTTGCGGATATCCCGCTGGCGCGCGCCCAGGGCCATGCGGATGCCGATCTCACGGCGGCGTTCCGAGACGTTCATCAGCATCACGTTCATCACCCCCACACCGCCGCCTACCAGGGAGATCGCGCCGAGGGCCAGGAGTAGATAGGCGAAGGTGCGGCTTTGGCGGGTCATGCCATCGATCATTTGCTGGGGCACCGTGATGTCGACGCTATGGTCGGTGAGCTGGGGTTGCAGCGCGGCGGCGGCGTCCCTGGCTATGCGTTCCATGTCCTGCCCCGGCGCCGCGCGGATGAGCACGTTGTTGATCTGCGGGTTGGCATAGATGCGGCGCATGCCCTCGGCGGGAATAAACAGCGATTCGTTGGCCTGCACCGGCATCAGCATGGCCCGGGGTTGGTTGTGCAGGATGCCCACCACCAGAAATAGGTAATCGTTGATACGCACACGGTCACCCAGCTGCAGCGGGTCACCTGGCGCGCCGAGGGCCTGGGCGAGCTGGTCGCCGATCACCGCGTAGGTTTCGTTGGCATCGAAGGGTGACAGGAAGCGCCCCTCACGCAGCGCCAGGCGCATGGCGTCCTGGATACCGGCAGTAATGCCGACAAAGTTGGCATTGGCGGTCCGCCCATGAAACACAATGGGCCCGCTGAACAGGCTGAGTGCGCCGATATGGGCAATGCCCGGCACTGCCCGGCGTACCGCATCCAGGTCGAGCTGGGTGCGCATCGGCACATTGCTGCTGCCCTTGGACGGGAACTGGGCGATGAGGGTGTCGGTACCCATGTCCTTGAAAATCATCGCCGCATCCACCGCCGCGTTGTGGCCGATATTGATCAGCGCCACCACCGAGGAACTGCCGATGACGATCCCCAAGAGCGCCAGGATCGAACGCTTGCCCAGGGTACGCAGGCTGATAAAGGCTTCGTGCAGCAACTGGCTGAGGCTCTGCTCGACCCGCAGGCTCATGGGCGCCCGGCCTCATGCACCACGCCGTTGCACACCAGGATCTTGCGCTCCAGACGCTCGGCAATGTGGGGGTCGTGGGTGACGATGATCAGCGTCACCTGTTGGTCACGGTTGAGGTTCAACAGCAGGTCCATGATCTCTTGGGCGGTAGTGCTGTCGAGGTTGCCGGTGGGTTCGTCGGCCAGGATCACCGAGGGTTTGCCGACCAAGGCGCGGGCAATGGCCACACGTTGGCGCTGCCCACCGGAGAGGTCGGCGGGGCGATGTTGGGCGCGTTCGGCGAGGCCGACTTGTGCGAGCATGCGCTGGGCGTGTTCCACCGATTCATGCCGCGACACGCCTCGATAACTCAAGGGCAGCGCGACGTTGTCCAGGGCACTGAGGCGTGGCAGCAGGTTGAAGCTCTGGAACACGAAACCGATCTGCTGGTTGCGGATCGCCGCCAGCTCATCGGGGGTGGCGTTGAAAATATCGTGGCCGGCAAAGTGGTACTGGCCGCAGTTGGGCAGGTCCAGCAGGCCGAGGATATTGAGCAGGGTGCTTTTGCCGGAGCCAGAGGCACCGAGAATGCCGCAGCTGTCACCGCTGGCGATGGACAGGCACACGTCATTGAGAATGCTCAATTCTTGCCCGGCGAGCTGATAGCGCTTACCGATGCCTTGCAGGGAAATCAAGCCGGGTTGCGCGGGGGTCTGTGTCATCATGACTACGCCTGCAGTCTCGACGGTACCGCCTTGCTCCCCGAAACTCCTTGTAACAAGTTCAGAAGCTGCCTGTAGCCGTCACGGACTGGTTTTATTTCTTGTTTTTAAAATATTGTTTGAATAGTAACTGCCTTCCTGACGCTTCGCCAGCCGTCGAGGTAGAGCGGTTTTACCGGTTGAAACGATTTTCTCAGCGGGTGTAAGAGGTGGGTAAAAACTCTACGATTTGCCTCAAAAGCCCGGATATAAGGGCTTTGCACGATATGGCGGAGTGTCACTACTTGCTTTCGACGGGCCGCCCCGGTATAAAAAATCAAATTATTTTTTAAAACAATATTTCCGCCGTGGAACCCATATGGTCGCGAAGAAACTCAGCGCTCCAAACGTTACCAAGACTCGACTGCTGGATGCGACAGAGGCTCTTTTCATCAAGTACGGCTATGACGCCGTGTTGCTACGGCAGATAACCGAGCGTGCCCAGGTCAACCTGGCGGCGGTGAACTACCACTTCGGGGACAAGGACTCCCTGATGAAAACCTTGCTGATGCAGCGCCTGGAGCCCCTCAACGAGCAACGCCTGGAACTCCTGGCGCGCTGTGAAGCCGAATCCGATGGCCCGCTCGATTGCGACACACTCCTGGGCGTGCTGTTTGCCCCGGCCATGGGCCTGGAGCGCAGCGACCCGGCCAGCGGGGAAGGGCGCTCGTTCATCCGCTTCCTGGGCCGGGTCTACAGCGACACCTCGCCGTTTATCCAGGAATACCTCAAGGTCCATTACCAGCCGGTGTTCCAGCGTTTCTTCGAAGCCTTCGCCCTGGCCCTGCCGGATTTGCCACGTAATGAACTGGGGGTGCGCCTGCAATTTGCCCTCAAGGCCATTTCCGGGGTCATGGCCGGCACCGAACTGCGCCTGCTGATGAACTCCATGAGCCTGGGCCGCCCGGCCACGGATGCCGAGGTGATGGCCAAGCTGATCACGCTGGTGTCGGCGGCGATTCGGGTGCCGCAGCAAAGCCAGGAAGCCGAAACGGCACTGGCCAAGGTGCTGGAAACCCAGCGCGCCCTACGCGAACACCACGCCCTGTAGGAGCGAGCTTGCTCGCGAAAAACGTCAACGATAGCGCGAGCACTCTGGCTAACCGCGGCGTCATTGCGTTCTTCGCGAGCAAGCTCGCTGCTACAGAGGTTGGCCCTTTTTTCGGAGCCAAAAAACAGGCAAAAAAAAGCCCGCTGGGGCGGCGGGCTTGATATGCAACGTTTGTAACGGATGAGGCTTCACACTACGTCTCGGCTTGTGAATAAAACGTGAAAAATATGTAAGAGAAAGTGTGAATGTGTCGATGTACGTAAAGCTGCTCTCCAGCTGTCGCTAAATCTTCCAGCGTGCGGCACTTTTGCCAAGCCGTTGACGCATCTGATCGACGTTCGCCGCCAGTTGCAGGGTCAACAGGCGATACCCATCCAGCGCACTGTACACCGGTGCATCCAGCGCAGGCTCACTGGCATGGGCGTGACCGGTACGCTCCAATCGCTCCGTCACCCCCGATTTCAACGCGCGTGCCATACCCACCAACTGCACCCGAATTTGCCGATGCTCGGCTTTCAACATGACTTGCATCCGCGCCGTGGCCTGCTCGTCGCGCGGGTCCGGCCGGGTATTGCCCAGAATCTCCAGGGTGCTGATGCACAGGCGCAGGTGCCGCTGGATCGCATCCAGTTCAGTCATGGAAATCCGCACTTCTTTGGACACCGACGGCATCAACGAACGCAGTTGCACCATCGCCCCATTCAAACGGTTGAGCAGCTTGAGGTGTTCATCGTCAGTCACGGACTGGCCATTGATGATCCGGCTATAAATCTGCGCGCAGTCACGCAGGGCGCTGGCCAGGTTGTAGCGCCACGAATACACGGCGTACAACGGCAAGGCAAAGGAAAACGCCAGGGCCAGCACAATGCCGATGAGGATATCGACGGTGCGCCACAGGCCATCGGAGATCGGGTTGTCGCCATGGCCGGCGACGATAAACACCGTGATCGCCGACAGCAGCGCGATATAACCGCCCTTGCCGATGGCGTGATAGGAAAAGAACCCGCACACCACGGACATCAACAGGTAGGTGAGCAACGGCAGGCCGAAGTAAGCCTGCTGCACCACCAGCAGCAAGCCGACGCTGGCGCCGATCAAGGTGCCGTAGGCGCGTTCGACGGCTTTTTTGCCGATATTGCCGTGGTGCTGCAACCCGCCGATGACGATCAGCATGGTCACCGACGCCCATTCCCCGTGAGGCAGGTTGAGCCCGGTGGTCAGCAGGATGGTTGCCAGCAAGCCCACCGATACGCGCGCGGCGTGGATCAGCTTGGCATGGCGAAAGCGGCGGTAGGGGTCGAGCAAGGGGCGCAGCAGGCGCCGGGCAAAGAAGGGCAGGTTCATCAGTCTTAAAATGGCCTCAAATGTATGAATGTGCTCGATCAAATGTGGGAGCTGGCTTGCCTGCGATAGCATCACCGCGACCTGACTGAAAGACCGAGGTGCCGGCATCGCAGGCAAGCCAGCTCCCACACTGACCTGTCTGCACATTGGAACGGGGTTGATTTTAGAAGATGTAATCGGTAGTCAGGAAACTCGAATCGCGGTTGCGCAAAATATCGCTGACCAACGCCTTGTTACTCTCCTGGAACTTGGTCGCCACCAAGGTGCGGATCGAGAACACGCGCAAGGCGTCATGCACCGACAACGTGCCCTCGGCCGAGTTCTTGCGGCCGTTGAAGGGGAATGTGTCCGGCCCGCGCTGGCATTGGGCGTTGATATTGATACGGCCCACCTGGTTGGCGAAGGTGTCCACCAGGCGTCCGACTGCCACGGGGTCGGTGCCGAAGAGGCTCAACTGCTGGCCGAAGTCCGAGTCCAGCACGTAGTCGATCACGGTCTCCAGGTCGCGATAGGGCACGATCGGCACCACGGGGCCGAATTGCTCTTCGTGGTAGACGCGCATCTGCGGGTTCACCGGGTACAGCACCGCCGGGTAGAAGAACGAACCACGGCTGCTGCCGCCCTCGGGGTTCATGACCTTGGCGCCATGGCGCGCCGCATCGGCCACCAGTTCGCTGAGGTAATCGACCTTGCCCACTTCTGGCAGTGGCGTCAGCGCCACGCCATCCTCCCACGGCATGCCGGGCTTGAGCGTCGCCAGCTTGGCGTTGAATTTCTCGATAAAGCGCTCGACCACGTCTTCATGCACGAACAGGATCTTCAACGCGGTGCAACGCTGGCCGTTGAACGACAGCGAACCGGTGACGGCTTCGTTCACCGCGTTGTCCAAGTCCACTTCGGGCAGCACGATCCCCGGGTTTTTGGCATCCAGGCCCAGCGCAGCACGCAAACGGTGCGGCTTGGGGTGCAGCTTTTTCAAATCACTGGCGGCCTTGTTGGTGCCGATAAACGCAAAGATGTCGATCTTGCCGCTGGCCATCAGCGCGCTCACGGTCTCGCGGCCGCTGCCGTAGATCACGTTGATCACCCCGGCCGGGAAGCTGTCGCGGAAGGCTTCCAGCAAAGGGCGGATCAACAGCACACCCAGCTTGGCCGGCTTGAACACCACGGTATTGCCCATGATCAAGGCCGGGATCAGCGTGGTGAAGGTCTCGTTCAACGGGTAGTTGTAAGGCCCCATGCACAACGCCACGCCCAGGGGGACGCGGCGGATCTGGCCGAGGGTGTCCTGCTCCAGTTCAAAACGACTGCTGCGGCGGTCGAGTTCCTTGAGGGCATTGATGGTGTCGGTGATGTAGTCGCAGGTACGGTCGAATTCTTTCTGCGAGTCCTTGAGGTTCTTGCCGATCTCCCACATCAGCAGCTTGACCACCGCATCGCGCTGTTCGCGCATGCGCCGCAAAAACGCTTCGACGTGCTGGATACGCTCGACCACGCGCATCGTCGGCCATGCACCCTGGCCACGGTCGTAGGCGCGCACGGCAGCATCCAGGGCGGTGAGGGCGGTGTCGGCATCCAGCAACGGCGTGCTGCCGATGTGTACACGCTCATCACTCAGTTGCACGGGGCTTTGCACGCGGGCGAGCGGGCCGTTCCAGACCTGCAACTGGCCATCGACCAGGTATTCACGTTGTTCAATGGGCGCCGCCAGGCGAAATTGCTCGGGAATCTGCGCGGTGGAGGTGGGAAACAGCTGGGCGAGCAGGTTGCTGGTGGTCATGTCGCTACCCCTGGAATAGTTGCAAAACATGACTAGAGAGTCACCCAACAAGCGGCTCTAACGCAAGGCTTGCGCGCATTCTTGTTCGCAGGGTCGTGTACGCCGGGTAAACTGCGCGGCTTTTCAGAAGGAGTTCACATGAGTCAGTACCAGCCGGGCATTCTTGCCGCACCGGTGCCTTTGCAGGCCCGCCATCTGTTTTTTGCCCTGGATTCGTTGCAAGCCGTGCCCGCTGCGCTGGACGCGCTGGTGCAGTTGACGGATGCGGCGGCCGTGGTGGGGTTCGGTGAGCCGCTGGTGAAAGCGCTGGGCGCCCAGATCCCAGGGCTGCGCTCATTCCCGGCCGTTAGCGGCCTTGGCGCGCACAACCCGTCGACTCAGCAGGCGCTGTGGGTATGGTTGCATGGGGTGGATCGCGGTGAGTTGTTGCTGCGCAGCCGTGCCGTGGAAAAAGCGCTGGCTCCGGCGTTTCGCCTGGTGCAATCGACTGAAGGTTTCCGCTACAAGACCGGCTTTGACCTGACCGACTACGAAGACGGCACCGAAAACCCCCACGACGATGCCGCCGTGCAAGCCGCGCTGACCGACAGCGGCGCCAGCTTTGCCGCGATCCAGCAATGGCAGCACGACCTTGACGGTTTCGCCGCATTGCCTGCCCAGGAGCGTGACCACATCATTGGCCGCCGCCATGGCGACAACGAAGAACTCGACGACGCCCCGGAATCGGCCCATACCAAGCGCACTGCCCAGGAAAGCTTTACCCCGGAAGCCTTCGTGGTACGTCGTTCGATGCCCTGGGCCGAGAATGGTCAGGCGGGGTTGATGTTCCTCGCGTTTGGTCATTCATTCGATGCGTTTGAAGCGCAGTTACGACGCATGAGTGGGTTGGAAGATGGGATTGTCGATGGCCTGTATCGCATCAGCAAGCCGCTGACCGGTGGCTATTACTGGTGTCCGCCGGTCAGGGAAGGGCGCCTGGACCTGAGTCTGGTTTTTTAACCGCCTTTTTGCCTGCTCCTTCAAGCGCTTTTGAGCGCTTCCAGCCACGCGGGATCGAGCCGGGTTTGTTCGGTGTCGATCCCCAGTGCGTGCATCTTCGCCTTGTGTGCTTCGATTTCGCCGACCAGTTGCGCCTGGGCGCTGGAGTTGGCGTCCAGCTCGTGCATCTGCGTCAGCCCCAAGTGATAGAAACGCAACAGCTTGATGGCAGTGGGGTCGTTGGCTTGCACCCGCTCGGTGACCTTGTGCATCACATTGGTCACGCTCATCAGGCTGCGCTTGAGTTGCCAGCCATACACCGCCGGCGCCAACCAGGCCTGGCTCCAGAACGGGCCACGCACCAGCGCGACCGTGATCAACACCCCGGCGAAGACGCCACCGACATTGAAGCGAAAATTGTCACCGCCAGGCTCACCGAACAGCATCACCGCCAGGCTCGACAGCAGCATGGCCAAGGCCAGGAACAGCGCCGCGACGATCAACGTGCTACGGCGGGTCTGTTGGCGATAGGCAGTGGGGTCGCAGGGTTTGAGTTCGAACATCCGGGGCAGGTCTCCAAAAAGGGCGGTCATCTTCTCACGCCTGGCGCAATGAAGTTGAACGATGGCGCGGGGCGGTTTCTCTAAAATGGTGAACCCCTCATGAGGTCAGTCATCATGTCTGAACACAAGCAGCCACCCCCAGGTACACCGGATCCGAACCGTACGCCGGGTGAGGAGGAGCGTGATAACGATGCGTTGCGCCCCAACGATCCCAAAGAGCGCAGTCCGGACAACGATGTCGAGCGCGTCGAAGAAGACCTGGAAAACCTCCACGACAGAGCCCGCCCGCTTTAGCAGGAGAATATGATGAACAAACCTACCGATGGTCCCTCTTCCAACGAACACGCCAGTGGCAAGGATGAACTGGGCTTCGACCCGGATTCGCCGGATGTAGCCGACCCACAGGTCGATCCCATCGGCCCGGCTATTGCGCCGTTGGACAAAAAGGACGACGAGACAGCGAAAAAAAAGCCGCCCTACGATCCGTTGGGCGACTTGAAGCAATGAACCGAGCCCCGCCGTTATGCGGGGCTTTGTTTACCTGGGCGGCGACCAGCTGACGTCGCTGATACCGTATTTTTCCGCCCAGGGCCGGGTGGTCTTTTTCACCTGTTCGTGACCTACGCGGCCGATGCGGCTGACATGGGCAATGTCGGCATCGACGGCCGCCCAATGCCAGGCCTCGGCGTTGTTCATCACTTCGGCGCGCACCACGAAAGACTTGGGTTTACCGTGTAGCTGATAGTGGACGGTGTAGATTTTTGCGGTACTCATGCTGCCTCCCAATCTTGTTATAGATGGATAGGCCGGCGCTCCAAAAGGTTCATTCAAAATGACAACGCAGGCAGAGGCGCGGCATAGTGACGCTCTTGCCCTGCGCCCAAGGACCGTGCCATGCACACACTCACCGATAGCCGCCTGTACCTGCAACGCCTGGGCTATGCCTCGCCACCGCCGCCCACCCTGCAAACCCTGCGGGACTTGCAACTGCGCCATGTGTGCAGCTTTGCCTTTGAAAGTCTGTCGACGTTGATGCATGCACCGGTACCGATCGACCTGCCCAGCGTTGAGCGCAAGGTGCTGCACGAGGGGCGCGGCGGCTATTGCTACGAGTTGAACCAGCTGTTCCTGGCACTCTTGCAGGAGTTGGGCTTCGAAGCCCGTGGCATCACCGGGCGTGTGGTGATCGGCGGCCCACCAGACGCCCACACTGGGCGAACCCATCGCTTGAGCCTGGTGACCCTCGACGGCGTGCGCTATATCACCGATGTCGGTTTTGGCGGCATGGTGCCCAGCAGCCCGTTGCAACTGGACAACGACGCACCCCAGGCCACCGCTCATGAGCCTTATCGCCTGACGCTCAAACACGGCAGCTACACGCTGTGGGCGCAGGTGGGCGAGGAGTGGCGTGGCCTGTACGTGTTTGATCTGCAAACCCAGGCCGACATCGACTATGAAATCGGCAACTGGTATGTCTCCACGCACCCAGGCTCCCCGTTTGTAGGGCAGTTGAAAGCCGCGTTGCTTGCGCCTGGCAGGCGCCATACGTTGGCAAACGCCCGCTATGCGGTTCATTACCTGGATCGGCCCAGCGAGAAGCGCAAGCTGGAGAGTGCTGATGAGTTGCTGACGTTATTGCGCGACACCTTCGGCATTTGTTTGCCGGCTCAGCCGCAACTTCGCGAAGCGGTTGAGCACCTGATCAGGGCCGATCTCGAAGAGTATTGAGATAGAGCCTTCGCTGAACCGTTTTTTCTCCGTTTTGGTGCAAATCAGTTCGAACTTTTTGCAAACGCCAAGGTTCGAACCGATTCCTGAATACTTTGCCCACCTTAAAATGGAGATGTAAAACGATGTCCAAACTATTCGGAAAATTCATCAAGAACACCTCGTTGCTGGCCCTGGTGGCTGCGCCTGGCGTGGTGTTCGCAGCACCTTCCACCGACCCGATTTCCACGTTCGGGATCATGGGCAGCTACAACGACTTCAAACTTGAAGGCGGTAGCGAAAGCGACAAGGACCACATGCCCGAAGCCGGCCTGTTCTACAACTTCGGCAACAAGCTCACCGCCGAGTCGGGCTTTATCTACCAGGCCGGTATCGAAGCCAAGTACGGCGAAAAAAGCGATAACAAACTCAAGGAAGGCCAGGCCGACCTCGACCTCGGCTGGCGCGCCGCGCTGGACGCGCGCAACTTCGTCGATGTGATCGTGGGCGGTGGCTACACCTGGACCCGCTACGAGCCGGACACCAATGGCTACGACATGAAGCTCACCAATAAGTCGCCGTTTGCCAAGGCAGCCCTGGGCTACAACCACCAGTTCGATGACATGACCCTGCGCGTTGAAGCCGGCGCCCGTCGCACCATCGACGGTCGCGCCAAGCTCAAGGTGGACGGCGTTGGCAGCGATAGCGTGGACCTCAAGGACCGCACCAACCCTTACGCCGAAGTCAGCCTGCTGATGAACCAGAAGGGCGACCTGCCAGTGATGGCGGGCCTGTACTACACCCGCACCGAGTACAAGCTCGATAACGATTCCTATGTGGCCGACAACACCAAGCTCAAGCGTGATGAGTACGGTTTCAAGGTGGGTATCGCGTTCTGACGCTGTTTGCGCTGCAAAAACGCCCCGAATGCTCGGGGCGTTTTTTTTGCGGCTATTGCCGGTCAGCCCAATGCGGCAAGTTGCGCCACGGTTTCCGGAAAGCGCGCCACTAGTCGTATCAACGTGACAGCCTGCGCATTCGGCTTGGCCCGGCCTTGCTCCCAGTTCTCCAGGGTGCGGGTGTTGGTGCGCAGGTACATGGCGAATACCGAGCGGGACAGGTTGAGTTGCTGGCGTACGGCGATTACCTCGTCAGCGCTGAGTGGCGCCAGCTTGTTGAGGTGCGCTTTGTGGGTGCGCAGGGTGATTTTTCCCTGGCGTTCACCAGCCAGGGCGTCGAAGCCTTCGACCAGTTCGGAAAAGATTTCACGTTTCATGGTGTGTTCTCGCTTTGATTTCCCTGTCTAGCATGTGTTTAAGGGCTTTTTTATGTTGTGGCGTCAGGTCGTTCTGTTCGTGTTTGCCGTACAAAGTGAATAACCAGAATTGCGTACCGCCTGACCACCAGTAGTAAATGACCCGCAGGCCACCGCGCTTGCCTTTGTTTCGTCGCTCATCGACGAAGCGAACCTTTCTCAACCCGCCCGTTCCCTCGATCACGTCTCCCGCTTCTGGGTTTTTCATCAACTCCTGCTGAAAACCGTGAAAAAGCTCATCGCTCAGATAGTCGCTGCGATGCCGTTCGAATGCCGGCAGTTCGATAAATAGAGCATCCATGTTCTGTACGTAGCCTGCGTATAGTTTGGTAGCCCACTCGCTATGGGTCAAGCGCCCAAGCTGTGGGAACTTTCTTAAAACACAAACACCTTAAGGCCGCATCCAACGGGGTAGATGCCGGATGAGGAGGCAGATTGAAGAGGAAATTTCAGCGAGTAGGGAAGGGAAAAAGCAAAGCTACAGAAACGCAAAACGGCGCCCAAAGGCGCCGTTCTGTTTAGTGCATCAACCTAAGCGATCAAACGCCCAGCACCGCGTGCTGCACCAGGGTGAGCAACGGTTGTGGGTACACGCCCAGGAAGAATGCGAGCAGGGCGATGGCCAGCAGCATGACGCCGCCTGCCTTCTGTTCCCAATGCAGCTCGGCATCCACACGGCGCAGGTTTGGCTCGATCAGGTACAGGGTGACCATCACGCGCAGGTAGTAGAACACGCCGATGGCGCTGCCCAGTACCAGCGAGGCAACCAGCCACCATTCGTGGGCTTCGACACCGGTCGCGACAATGTAGAACTTGCCGATAAAGCCCGCCGTCAGCGGAATGCCGGCCAACGACAGCATCATCACGGTGAGCACGGCGGTCAGGTACGGACGGCGCCAGAACAGGCCGCGGTATTCGTACAGGGCGTCGGCGTCACGGCCTTTATACGGCGACGACATCAAGGTGATGACGCCGAACGCACCCAGGCTGGTGATCACGTAGGTGACCAGGTACACGCCAATGGCTTCCACGGCCAGGCCTTTGCTCGCCACCAGGGCGATCAGCAGGTAGCCGAAGTGGGCGATGGACGAATAACCCAGTAGACGCTTGAGGTTGTTCTGGGTCAGCGCCAGCAGGTTACCGAACAGGATCGACGCAATGGCGATCACCGTCAGCACGTTGCTCAGCACGCCGGTGTTGGCGGCAGGGGAGATCTGGAACAGACGCACCATCACTGCAAACACGGCCACTTTCGACGCGGTCGCCAGGAACGCGGCCACCGGCGCCGGGGCGCCTTCGTACACGTCTGGGGTCCACAGGTGGAATGGCACCAGCGACAGCTTGAACGCCAGGCCGATCAGCATCATCGCCAGGCCCAGCTGGGCAATCGGCGCCGGGCTGTTGGTAGCGGCCAGGGCGTGGCCGATACCGGTGAAGCTCAGGCTGCCGGCTTCGGCGTAGAGCAGGGCCATACCGAACAACAGGAACGCGGAACCGGCTGCCGACAGCACCATGTACTTGATGCCGGCTTCCAGGGAGCGTTTGTTGAAGAAGGCGTAGGCCACCAGGCCGTAGGTCGGGATCGACAGCAGTTCCAGGCCGATGAACAGGCCCGCCAGGTGCTGCGCGCTGACCAGCACGATACCGCCGGCCGCAGCCAGCAGGATCAGCAGGTACAGCTCTTCGCGGTTGCCCGGGTAGCCGGTGCCGCCTTCGCCGAGGTAGGCGTGGGCGAGGGTGACGCAGGCCAGGGTCGCCACCAGGATCAGGGCGATGTACAGCAGCGCGAAGTCATCGACCATCATCAATGGCGTGACTGCCAGTGGCGCGACCTTGAGGGCCGGGATGATCGACAGCAGGGCCAGGTTCAACCCGGCGCAGGACAGCAGGAACGTTTGCGAGTGATTGCGGCGCCAGGCGATTGCCAGCATCACCACCACGATGGTGAGGCTGGTAATCAGCAGCGGCGCAAGCGCGATAAAGTGTTGGATCGTGAATTCCATAGCGCTCTTACCGGGCCGAAGCGAGTTGGGAGAAGGCGGTGCCGAACCACTGCTGCACGCCATGCATCGTTGCGGCAGAAGTGTCCAGGAACGGTTGCGGGTACACGCCGATGAAGATCAGCAGTACCGCAAGGCCGAGCACCATGATCAGTTCGCGCGCATCCATCCCTTGCAGGACGGTGTCGGACTTGGCCGGGCCGAAGTAGGCGCGGTGGATCATGATCAGCGAGTAGACCGAACCGAACACCAGGCCGGAGGTGGCGATGGCGCTGATCCACGGCGTTTGCACAAAGGCACCCATCAGGATCAGGAACTCGCCGATGAAGTTACCGGTACCCGGCAAGCCGAGGGATGCGGCGGCGAAGAACAGGCTGATCGCCGGCAGGTATGCGATGCGCGACCACACGCCACCCATTTCACGCATGTCGCGTGTGTGCAGGCGCTCGTACAGCTGGCCACTCAGGATAAACAGCGCAGCGGCAGAAACACCGTGGGCCAACATCTGGATCACTGCGCCTTGCAACGCCAGCTGGCTGCCGGAGTAGATGCCGATCAGTACGAAACCCATGTGGGAAACGGACGAGAAGGCAATCAGGCGCTTGATGTCGGTTTGGGCGAAGGCCAGGAACGCACCGTAGAAGATCCCGATCAGACCCAGGGTCATGGCAATCGGCGCGAACTCGGCCGAGGCATTCGGGAACAGCGGCAGGGCGAAACGCAGCAGGCCGTAGGCAGCGGTCTTCAACAGGATACCGGCCAGGTCCACGGAACCGGCAGTCGGCGCCTGGGCGTGAGCGTCAGGCAACCAGGAGTGGAACGGCACCACCGGCAGCTTCACCGCGAAGGCGATGAAGAAGCCCAGCATCAGCACGTACTCGGTGGTCAGCGACATCTTGGTTTTCAACAGGTCGGCGTAGTTGAAGGTAATCACGCCGGTGTTGTTGAAGTTGACCAGGACCAGACCCAGGATCGCCACCAACATGATCAGGCCGGAAGCCTGGGTGAAGATGAAGAACTTGGTCGCTGCGTAGATCCGGGTTTTCTTGCCGTCCGAAGAGCTGTGACCCCAGAGCGCGATGAGGAAGTACATCGGCACCAGCATCATTTCCCAGAAGAAGAAGAACATGAACAGGTCGAGGGCGAGGAACACGCCGACAACGCCGCCCAGGATCCACATCAGGTTCAGGTGGAAGAAGCCCACGTGACGCTGGATCTCTTTCCAGGAGCAGAGTACCGAGAGGATACCCAGCAGGCCGGTCAGCAGGATCATCAACAGCGACAGGCCGTCGAGGGCCAGGTGCACATTGATGCCGAAGCGCTGGATCCACACGTGCTTGAATTCAAGCGCGAAGGTGGGATCGACACCCGGTGCCGGAGCGAATGAATAGTCACCGTGGGCCCACAGCCAGAGGCCGAGCGCGAGTTCCAGGGACATGGTCAGCAACGCAATCCAGCGGGGGAGGGTGGCGCCGAAGCGTTCACCCATCCAGCAGAGCAGGCCGCCGATAAAGGGGATCAGGATTAGCCAGGGCAGAATCATGACGGGCTCGTTTCCTTTCGCAAGTTCGCAAAGTACGCAGTGCACTTAAACATAGTCAGACCGCTACCACGACGATGGCGCCGATCACCAGAACGGCACCCGCCGCCATGGACGCTGCATACCAACGCAATTGGCCGGTCTCGCTGCGGCTCAGGGCGGTGTGACCGGCCTTGGCGGCACGCGGGATCAAACCGATGGTCTGGTCGAGCGGGTCTTTGCGCAGCACGTGGCTGATCGCAAGGTAAGGTTTGACGAACAGTTTGTCGTAGATCCAATCGAAGCCCCAGGCAGCGAACCACCAGGCCGACAGGAAGCGACCAATGCCACTGTTGGCCACGGCAGTCACGAAGCGACGCTTGCCGAGGAACAGCAGAGCCGCCAACAGGATACCGGCGATGGCGATGGCGCCCGAGGCGATTTCCAGGCTGTGCTGGGCTTCGCCGCCGGCATGGCCGACGCTTTGTGGCAATACACCGTGCAGTGGCGGGGTGATCATCGCACCGACGAAGGTCGACAGGATGATCAGCACCGACAGTGGCAACCAATGGGAGATGCCGTGGCCTGCGTGCGCTTCGGTCTTGGCTTCACCATGGAAGGTGATGAAGATCAGGCGGAAGGTGTACAGCGAGGTCATGAACGCACCTACCAGGCCTGCGTACAGCAGGTTCTGGTTACCGCTGGCGAAAGCTTCCCAGAGGATTTCGTCCTTGGAGTAGAAGCCTGCGGTTACCAGCGGCAGGGCGGCCAGAGCGGCACCACCGACGATGAAGCTGGCGTACGCCAGTGGCAGTTTCTTCCACAGGCCGCCCATCTTGAAGATGTTCTGCTCGTGGTGGCAGGCCACGATCACGGCGCCGGAGGCGAGGAACAGCAGGGCCTTGAAGAACGCGTGGGTCATCAGGTGGAAGATCGCCGCGTCCCAGGCGCCGACGCCCAGGGCCAGGAACATGTAGCCGATCTGGCTCATGGTCGAGTAGGCGAGGATACGCTTGATGTCGGTCTGCACCAGCGCGGCGAAGCCGGCCAGTACCAGGGTCACGCCGCCAACGATGCCTACAAGGTGCAGGATGTCCGGCGCCAGGGTGAACAGGCCGTGGGTACGGGCGATCAGGTAGACACCGGCGGTTACCATGGTGGCGGCGTGGATCAGTGCCGATACCGGGGTAGGACCGGCCATTGCATCCGCCAGCCAGGTTTGCAGCGGCAGTTGCGCAGATTTACCCACGGCGCCACCCAGCAGCATCAGGGTAGCCAGGGTGATCCAGAAGTCGCCGACCTGGAATTTCTGCGGTGCCAGCACCAGCAGTTCCTGGATGTTCAGCGTGCCCACCTGTTGGAACAGGATGAACAGGCCGATGGCCATGAACACGTCGCCGATGCGGGTGACGATAAACGCCTTGAGTGCTGCGTTACCGTTGTTGCGGTTGCTGTAGTAGAAACCGATCAACAGGTACGAGCACAGGCCCACGCCTTCCCAGCCGAAGTACAGGAACAACAGGTTATCGCCCAGCACCAGGAACAGCATGCTGGCGATAAACAGGTTGGTGTACGAGAAGAAGCGCGAGTAGCCCGCTTCACCGCGCATGTACCAGGACGCGAACAGGTGGATCAGGAAACCCACACCCACCACCACGCCGAGCATGGTGATCGACAGGCCGTCGATGTAGAGGGCGAAGTTGGGCTTGAAGCCCTCGACCGCCATCCACTGCCACAGCACCAGGGTGTAGTGACCACCTTCGGGCGGCGCCACGTTGAATTGCCAGATGACGTAGGCGGCCACGATGGCCGACAGGCCGATGGAACCCACGCCGATCAGGGCCGAGAGGTTCTCCGACCAGCGCCCGCGAGAGAACGACAGCAGCAGGAAACCGATCAGGGGGAATACGAAAGTCAGAAAGATCATGTTCATCCGCGCATCTCACTGGCAGCGTCGATATCAAGCGTGTGGAAGCGACGATACAGCTGCAGCAGGATCGCCAGGCCAATACTGGCTTCGGCGGCTGCCAGGCTGATCACCAGGATGAACATCACTTGTCCATCCGGCTGGCCCCAACGTGCGCCTGCCACGATGAACGCCAGTGCCGCAGCGTTCATCATGATTTCCAGGCTCATCAACACGAACAGAATGTTACGGCGAACCATCAGGCCGACCAGGCCAAGGCAGAACAGGATGCCGGCGACCGCCAGACCATGCTCCAAAGGGATAGCAGGCATCGTCATTGCTCCTTGGCTTCGTTGCGGCCCAAGTGGAAGGCAGTGATGGCTGCGGCGAGCAGCAGCATCGAAGCCAGTTCGACCACCAGCAGGTACGGGCCGAACAGGCTGATGCCCACGGCTTTCGCGTCTACGGTGGTGTGGCCGATGGCCTGGCCGCTCTGGTGAGCGAACAGCACATACAGCAGTTCACCCAGCAGCAGGGCTGCGAGGACAACCGGGCCGAGCCAGATGCCGGGCTTGAGCCAGACGCGCTCCTGGGCGACCGAAGCCGGCCCCAGGTTGAGCATCATCACCACAAACACGAACAGCACCATGATGGCGCCGGCGTAGGCGATCACTTCCAGCACACCGGCGAACGGTGCGCCGAGGCTGAAAAAGGTCATGGCCACGGCGATCAGCGAAATGATCAGGTAGAGCAGGGCGTGCACGGGGTTAGTGTTGGTGATCACGCGAAGCGTGGACACCACTGCAATACCCGATGCGAAATAGAAAGCGAATTCCATCTTTCTTCCTTAAGGCAGCAAGCTCTTCACGTTGATCGGCTCGGCTTCGTTTTGTGCGGCGCCTTTTGGCTTACCGGCAACGGCCATACCTGCAACACGATAGAAGTTGTAATCAGGGTTTTTACCGGGACCAGAGATCAAAAGATCTTCTTTCTCGTACACCAGGTCCTGACGTTTGAACTCGGCCATCTCGAAATCCGGCGTCAGCTGGATCGCGGTGGTCGGGCAAGCTTCCTCGCAGAGGCCGCAGAAAATGCAGCGCGAGAAGTTGATGCGGAAGAAGTCCGGGTACCAGCGACCATCTTCGGTTTCAGCTTTCTGCAGGGAAATGCAACCCACCGGGCACGCCACGGCGCACAGGTTGCAGGCTACGCAACGCTCTTCGCCGTCGGGGTCGCGGGTCAGTACGATGCGGCCGCGATAGCGCGGCGGCAGGTACACCGCTTCTTCGGGGTATTGCAGGGTGTCGCGTTTGCGAAAGCCGTGACCGAACACCATCACCAGGCTTCGCAACTGGGTACCGGTACCCTTAACGATGTCGCCAATATATTTGAACATGGGTCAAATCCTCACTGAACCGCGGCAGCGGGCGTGTTCAACAACACGACGGCAGCCGTCACCAGCAAATTGATCAGGGTCAGCGGCAGGCAGAATCTCCAGCTGAAATCCATCACCTGGTCATAGCGCGGGCGCGGAATCGAGGCGCGCAGCAGGATGAACAGCATGATGAAGAACGCGGTCTTCAGGAAGAACCAGAAGAAGGCCAACTGCGGCAGGATGCCGAACGGACCGTGCCAGCCGCCGAAGAACAGCGTGACCAGCAGGGCCGAGATCAAGATGATGCCGATGTACTCACCGACGAAGAACATGCCCCACTTCATACCGGCATATTCAATGTGGTAACCGTCGGCCAGTTCCTGTTCCGCTTCCGGCTGGTCGAAGGGGTGACGGTGAGTCACGGCCACGCCAGCGATGAAGAAGGTGCAGAAGCCGAAGAACTGCGGAATGATGAACCACAGGTTCTGCGCCTGGTACTCGACGATGTCGCGCATGTTGAACGAGCCAACCTGCACCACGATGCCCATCAGTGCCAACCCCATGAACACTTCATAGGATACGGTTTGGGCCGAGGCACGCAAGCTGCCCAGCAGGGCGAACTTGTTGTTGCTCGACCAACCGGCGAACAGCACCGCGTATACCGACAAACCGGCCATGGCGAAGAAGAACAGCAAACCGATGTTCAGGTCCGCCACGCCCCAGGTCGGGGTGATCGGGATGATCGCAAACGCAATCAGCAAGGCGCTCATGGCTACCACCGGTGCCAGGGTGAAGATCACCTTGTCGGCAAACGGCGGGGTCCAGTCTTCCTTGAAGAACATTTTCAGCATGTCGGCAGCGATCTGGAACATGCCGAACGGGCCAACGCGGTTCGGACCGTAACGGTCCTGCCACCAGCCCAGCAGGCGACGTTCGACGAAGCTGAGCAGGGCGCCCGCGACGACCACGGCCAACAGGATCACGATGGCCTTGACCACCGAGATGATCACGTCAATTACTTCCGGCGTGAACCAAGTCATTGCGCTGCCTCCTGCAGACCGTCAACGGTTTTGCCGAAAATGGCAGGCGGAATACCGGCGATGCCTTTAGGCAGTGCAACCAGGCCGGCACCCAACTCATCGTTGATACGCAGCGGCAGACGCAAGGTCTGGCCGGCCACGTTGAGGCTGAGCAAGGCACCGTCGTTGACGCCCAGGCGGTCGGCTTCGGACTTGGCCACGGACACATAGGCGGCAGGAATGCGCTCTTGAACCGGCGCGGCCTTGGAAGAAGTTTCTTCGCTGCCGAACAGGTGGAAGAACGGCACGACTTGCCAGGTGCCCGGCGCCGGGTTGAACGGACGCGGTACCGCAGCGAACCAGTTCAGCGAGTCACCGCTGGTTTCGATCAGGCGAGTGCCCGGGTCGCCAGCGCGGATGTGACCACCGACTTCGTCCTGGAACTTGTTCCAGGCTTGCGGCGAGTTCCAGCCCGGCGACCAGGCAAACGGCACCTGCTGACGGGGTTCGGCCGAACCCGAATAACCTTCCATGGAGAAGGCAAACGCGGTGTCGTTGTCTTGCGGGGTACGTGGCTCGTGCACGCTGATGTCAGCACGCATGGCGGTACGACCGGAGTAACGCAGCGGCTCACGTGCCAGTTTCAGGCCCTTGATGCGGAACGCGGCAGAAGGCGCGGCATCCACGATACGAGCAAGCTGCGGCGCGCTGGCGGCGGTGGCAGCGGTCACGTGGTCGAGTTGGGTCCAGTCGATCGGCTGGTTCAGCAGGGTGGCGCGCAGGGCATGCAGCCAGCGCCAGCCTTCGTGCACCAGGATGCTGGCGTCCATGTACTTCGGATCGAACACCTGGAAGAAGCGCTGGGCGCGGCCTTCCTGGCTGACCAGTGTGCCGTCGCCTTCGGCGAAGGTGGCGGCTGGCAGTACCAGGTCGGCGCGGTCGCTGGTGGCGGTCTTCTGGTGGTCGGCGACGATCAGCACCTTGGCAGCATCCAGTGCAGCGTCAACCTTGGCGGCAGCGGTGCGGGTGTACAGGTCGTTTTCCAGCACCACGATGGCGTCGGCGTTGCCGTCGGTCACTGCTTGCAGCGCTGCGTCCACGGACTCGCCACCGAGCATTGCCAGGCCCAGGCTGTTGGCTTCCGGCACCACCAGGCTGATGGAGCCATTTTTGTCGCGCAGCTTAAGGGCCTTGGCGATGTTGGCGGCGGCTTCGATCAGCGCCTTGGAACCCAACGAGGTACCGGCAATGATCAGCGGGCGCTTGGCCGCCAGCAGGGCGTCGGCAATGCGCTGAGCCAACTCGACAGCTTCAGCGTCCAGGCCTTCAACGGCGGGTGCGCTGGCGTCGAGGGCGTGGGCCACGGCGAAACCGAGGCGGGCCAGGTCGTCCGGCGCGGCGTGTACGCATTCTTCAGCGATGTCGTCGAGCTTGGTTTCAGCCAGGGAAGCGATAAACAGCGGGTTCAGCGCGTGCTGGCCGATGTTCTTCACGGCGGCGTCAAGCCAAGGCTGTACGCGCATGGCGTCGGCCATTTCTTCGGCCTTGCCTTTGACCGACTGACGCAGTGACAGCGCGATGCGTGCAGCGGTCTGGGTCAGGTCTTCACCGAGTACGAAGATCGCATCGTGGTCTTCGATGTCGCGCATGTTCGGCACTGGCAGCGGGCTGTCGTTCAGCACTTGCAGGACCAGGCGGATGCGCTCCAGTTCACCGGCTTCGATGCCGCTGTAGAAATGCTCTGCACCCACCAGTTCACGCAAGGCGAAGTTGCTTTCGAGGCTGGCGCGTGGCGAACCGATACCGACGATAGTGCGCCCGCGCAACAGGTCGGCGGCTTTATCCAGCGCGGCGTCCAGGCTCAGCTTGGCGCCATCGGCCAGCAGCGGCTGGCGCGGACGGTCTTCGCGGTTTACGTAGCCATAGCCGAAGCGGCCACGGTCGCACAGGAAGTACTGGTTGACCGAACCGTTGAAGCGGTTTTCGATACGGCGCAATTCACCGTAGCGCTCGCCCGGCGAGATGTTGCAACCGCTGGAGCAGCCATGGCAGATGCTCGGCGCAAATTGCATGTCCCACTTACGGTTGTAGCGCTCGGAGTGGGTCTTGTCGGTGAACACACCGGTGGGGCAGACCTCGGTGAGGTTGCCGGAGAATTCGCTTTCGAGCACGCCGTCTTCAACGCGACCGAAGTACACGTTGTCGTGGGCGCCGAACACGCCGAGGTCGGTGCCGCCGGCGTAGTCTTTATAGAAGCGCACGCAGCGGTAGCAGGCGATGCAGCGGTTCATTTCGTGGGAAATGAACGGGCCGAGGTCCTGGTTCTGGTGGGTACGCTTGGTGAAGCGATAACGGCGCTCGTTGTGGCCGGTCATCACCGTCATGTCTTGCAGGTGGCAGTGACCGCCTTCCTCACAGACCGGGCAGTCGTGGGGGTGGTTGGTCATCAGCCATTCGACAACGCTGGCGCGGAACGCCTTGGACTCTTCATCGTCGATGGAGATCCAGGTGTTGTCGGTGGCTGGGGTCATGCAGGACATGACGATACGACCACGGGTGTCGTTTTCGTCTGTGTATTGCTTGACCGCACACTGGCGACAGGCACCGACGCTACCGAGAGCGGGGTGCCAGCAGAAATACGGGATGTCGAGGCCGAGTGACAGACATGCCTGTAACAGGTTGTCCGCCCCATCGACTTCGAGCGCTTTGCCGTCTACGTGGATAGTGGCCATGGTTCAAAGTTCTTCGTTGGCCCGTTGTCAGCGGGCGTGGCTAATGGAATCTTGTTATTCATGTGCATCTACACAGCCTTTGCGGCGTCAGCACATGAGAAAAGCGAAGGGCACGGACCCTTCGCTTCTTTAAGCTCTACGCACCGACCATGGTCGGTGATACCACCTGAGTGAGTTCGCCCGCGCGTGTTGGCGCGATGCCGGCCTCGAATTCAGGGCGGAAGTATTTGATTGCGCTGCCCAATGGCTCCACGGCGCCCGGTGCGTGAGCGCAGAAGGTCTTGCCTGGGCCAAGGAAGCCGACCAGGCCGAGCAGGGTTTCGATGTCACCCTCGCGGCCTTCGCCATTTTCCAGGGCCATCAGCAGCTTGACGCTCCACGGCAAACCGTCGCGGCATGGGGTGCAGAAACCGCAGGACTCGCGGGCAAAGAACTGCTCCATGTTGCGCAGCAACGAGACCATGTTCACCGTATTGTCCACCGCCATCGCCAGGCCAGTACCCATCCGGGTGCCCACCTTGCCGATGCCGCCGGCATACATCTGTGCGTCGAGGTGCTCGGGCAGCAGGAAACCGGTGCCGGCGCCACCTGGCTGCCAGGCTTTCAAGGTGTAGCCGTCGCGCATGCCGCCGGCGTAGTCCTCGAACAGCTCGCGAGCGGTCACGCCGAACGGCAGCTCCCACAGGCCAGGGTTCTTGACCTTGCCGGAGAAACCCATGAGCTTGGTGCCCATGTCTTCGCTGCCCTCGCGGGCCAGGGATTTGTACCAGTCCACGCCGTCGGCGATGATGGCCGGCACGTTGCACAGGGTCTCGACGTTGTTCACGCAAGTCGGCTTGCCCCACACGCCCACGGCGGCAGGGAAGGGCGGCTTGGAACGCGGGTTGGCGCGGCGGCCTTCGAGGGAGTTGATCAGTGCGGTTTCTTCACCGCAGATATAACGCCCGGCGCCGGTGTGCACGAACAGTTCGAAGTCGAAACCGGAGCCGAGGATGTTCTTGCCCAGCAGGCCGGCTGCCTTGGCTTCTTCCACGGCACGGTTGAGGTGCTTGGCGGCGGTGGTGTACTCGCCACGCAGGAAGATATAGCCACGGTAGGTCTTGAGCGCACGGGCGCTGATCAACATGCCTTCGATCAGCAGATGGGGCAGTTGCTCCATCAACATGCGGTCTTTCCAGGTGTTGGGCTCCATCTCATCCGCGTTGCACAGCAGGTAGCGGATGTTGATGGATTCGTCTTTGGGCATCAGGCCCCATTTCACGCCGGTGGGGAAACCCGCACCGCCGCGACCTTTAAGACCGGCGTCTTTCACGGTCTGGACGATATCGTCCTGGGCCATGTCGGCGAAGGCTTTGCGCGCAGCCGCGTAGCCGTTCTTGGCCTGGTACTCGTCGAGCCATACCGGCTCGCCGTCGTCACGCAGGCGCCAGGTGAGGGGGTGAGTCTCGGCCGAACGCTTGATCAGGTTGGCCGGGCCGAAGGAAGTCAGGGTCATGGGTAGCCCTCGAGCAATTGGGTCACGCCAGCAGGCTGTACGTCACCGAATGTGTCGTCGTCGATCATCAACGCCGGCGCCTTGTCGCAGTTGCCCAGGCAGCACACCGGCAGCAGCGTGAAGCGGCCGTCCGCGGTGGTCTGGCCGAGGCCGATGCCCAGTTTATTCTGGATCTCGCTGACCACGGACTCATGGCCGCCGATGTAGCAGACCATGCTGTCGCACACGCGAATGATGTGGCGGCCAACCGGCTGGCGGAAGATCTGGCTGTAGAACGTGGCCACGCCTTCAACGTCGCTGGCGGGAATGCCGAGGATCTCGCCGATGGCGTAGAGGGCGCCGTCGGGCACCCAGCCACGTTCCTTCTGGACGATCTTCAGGGCTTCGATAGACGCCGCGCGCGGGTCTTCGTAGTGATGCAGCTCGTGCTCGATGGCCGAGCGCTCGGTTTCACTCAAGGTGAAACGGTCTGTCTGGATAAGCGTGCTGTTCATGCTTAGCGGTCCACGTCGGCCATAACGAAATCGATACTACCCAGGTACGCAATCAAGTCCGCGACCATCTCGCCTTTGATCACCGAAGGGATCTGCTGCAAGTGGGCAAAACTTGGGGTACGAATCCGGGTGCGGTAGCTCATGGTGCCGCCATCGCTCGTCAGGTAATAACTGTTGATACCCTTGGTCGCTTCGATCATCTGGAAGGATTCGTTGGCCGGCATCACCGGGCCCCACGAAACCTGCAGGAAGTGCGTGATCAGGGTTTCGATGTGCTGCAGCGTGCGCTCTTTGGGCGGCGGCGTGGTCAGCGGGTGATCCGCCTTGTACGGGCCGGCCGGCATGTTGCGCATGCACTGCTCGATGATCTTCAGGCTCTGGCGCATTTCTTCGACGCGCACGATGCAACGGTCGTAGGCATCGCCATTGGCCGCCAGCGGTACTTCGAACTCGAAGTTCTCGTAGCCGGAGTACGGGCGCGCTTTACGCAGGTCGAAGTCGCAACCGGTGGAACGCAGGCCAGCACCGGTGACGCCCCATTCCAGGGCCTCTTTGGTGTTGTACTGCGCGACGCCGATGGTGCGGCCTTTGAGGATGCTGTTGTCGAGGGCGGCTTTCTGGTACTCGTCCAGGCGCTTGGGCATCCAGTCGATGAATTCCTTGACCAGGCGTTCCCAGCCGTTCGGCAGGTCGTGGGCCACGCCGCCGATGCGGTACCAGGCCGGGTGCAGGCGGAAACCGGTGATGGCTTCGATGACCTTGTAGGCGCGCTGACGGTCGGTGAAGGTGAAGAACACCGGGGTCATGGCGCCGACGTCCTGGATATAGGTACCCAGGAACAGCAGGTGGCTGGTGATGCGGAAGAACTCGGCCATCATGATGCGGATGGTGTCGACGCGGTCCGGCACCTTGATGCCGGCCAGCTTCTCGACCGAGAGCACGTACGGCAGGTTGTTCATCACGCCGCCGAGGTAGTCGATACGGTCGGTGTACGGGATGAAGCTGTGCCAGGACTGGCGCTCGGCCATCTTCTCGGCGCCACGGTGGTGGTAGCCGATGTCCGGGACGCAGTCGACGATCTCTTCGCCGTCCAGTTGCAGGATGATACGGAAGGCACCGTGAGCCGAAGGGTGGTTCGGGCCCAGGTTGAGGAACATGTAGTCCTCGTTGGTGCCGGAACGCTTCATGCCCCAGTCTTCGGGGCGGAAGCGCGCCGCCTCTTCTTCTAGCTGCTGCTTGGCCAGGTTGAGGCTGAACGGGTCGAATTCGGTGGCGCGGGCAGGGAAGTCCTTGCGCAGCGGGTGACCTTCCCAGGTCGGCGGCATCATGATGCGCGTCAGGTGCGGGTGGCCCGGGAAGTCGATACCGAACATGTCCCAGACTTCACGCTCGTACCAGCTGGCGTTCGGCCAGATACCGGTGACGGTCGGGATGCTCAGGTCGCTCTCGCTCAGCGCGACCTTGATCATCACATCGCTGTTACGTTCCAGCGACATCAGGTGGTAGAACACGGTGAAATCGGCGCCGCTCGGCAGGCCCTGGCGCTTGGTGCGCAGACGCTCGTCCACGCCATGCAGGTCATAGAGCATGACGTACGGCTTGGGCAGGTTGCGCAGGAAGGTCAGGACTTCGACGAGCCTGGCACGCGCCACCCACAGCACCGGCATACCGGTGCGTGTGGCCTGGGCGGTGAAGGCGTCAGGGCCAAAACGGTTATTGAGTTCGACAACCACATCCTGGTCGTCTGCCTTGTAAGGCGGGATGTACAGAGCACTGCCTGTAGTCATGGTTTTTTATCGCTTTCGGTCAACGTAAAGAATGAAGCCAGGTTTTCGTTCTATAAAAGAAGCGGTGCTGGATCAGACTTCGTCGGGGCTGCGCAGGTTGGTGACTGCGATTCGCTGTTCGCGGCGCTGTTCCTTTTGAGACGGCATCTCGGCGCGATAAACGCCTTGATCACCGACCACCCAGGACAGTGGGCGACGCTCCTTGCCAATCGATTCCTGCAACAGCATCAAGCCTTGCAGGAACGCTTCGGGACGGGGCGGGCAGCCAGGCACGTAGACGTCCACGGGCAGGAACTTGTCCACCCCTTGAACGACCGAGTAGATGTCGTACATGCCACCGGAGTTGGCGCACGAACCCATGGAGATAACCCATTTCGGCTCGAGCATTTGCTCATAGAGACGCTGGATGATCGGCGCCATCTTGATAAAGCAGGTCCCGGCGATAACCATGAAATCCGCCTGGCGCGGCGAGGCCCGGATAACTTCGGCGCCGAAGCGTGCGATGTCGTGGGGCGCCGTGAAGGCGGTGGTCATTTCCACGTAGCAGCACGAAAGGCCGAAGTTGTACGGCCACAGGGAGTTTTTACGCCCCCAGTTGACCGCGCCACTCAGCACGTCTTCCAGCTTGCCCATGTAGATGTTTTTGTGGACTTGGTCTTCTAACGGGTCGGAAACGGTTTCCCGTTCGCCGATGGGGTACTGCTCGTTAGGAGCATCCGGGTCGATCCTGGTGAGATTGTATTGCATTGCCAAAGCCTCATTGTTTCAGCTTCGCTTGCCGCTTGCGACGAGCTTCCGGAGCCCAGTCAAGGGCGCCCACTCGGAACAGGTAGACAAGACCTGCCAACAGAATTGCTATGAAAACGAGAGCTTCGACGAATCCGGTCCAGCCGCTTTCGCGGACGGACACAGACCATGCAAAGAGAAAGAGGGCTTCGATATCGAAGATCACGAACAACATCGCGACCAGATAGAATTTGGCTGAGAGCCGCAAGCGGGCGCCACCTGTAGGCAGCATGCCGGATTCGAACGGTTCGTTTTTGCTGCGGCCCCAGGCTTTTGACCCGAGGAGGCTGGACACGCCGAGCATGAAGGCGCAGAGGCCTACAACACCGAGAAGGAAAATGGCAAAGCCCCAGTTGTGGGCCATGAGTCCTGTCGCGTCGGTCATGCTGGAAATCCTTAACAGAGAGCAAAGGTCTCTGAGCTCGAAAAAGTAACGATGCAGTGACGATATGTCGCACTGCAATCAATCGCGGTGATTTTATGGCTAAACACCGGGCAAGTAAAATTCCCAGGGCGAAATTATTCGGTGGAATAAGCACATAGTGCACCTTCTTGGGGCTGTAGCCCTTGTGGTGTGGGCATTAGCGGGCTTTTCATCAATTATGTTTTGTTTAAGCTGTAACGAAGTTTTCGGGTGCCAAATGATAATGAATATTGTTTGCGAGGGGTGTAAGCGAGTGTTTCTCATGTGGCGCGGGAAGTTACCGTTACTTGCTTGAGTGTCGCTTAGTTGTCGCAACGGTTCTTTTAACCGATCGGATGTGCGCGGATACCGCTCTGGATCAATGTTTTTAGTAAAAAACTATGGATAGGGCGCGGTCAATGTGGGAGCTGGCTTGCCTGCGATGGCGGCGGATCAGCTGAAACACTTGCCTCTGACCCACCGCCATCGCAGGCAAGCCAGCTCCCACCATTGATTTTCGGTGATTCCTAGGCAAAAAAAACGCCCCGAACCAGTCGGGGCGTGATTGTTGCGCGGCACTGTGGTTAGGTCTTCCGTGGGGCCGCAGTGGCCGTGTACGCGGTACTTAGTGGAACTGCTCTTCTTCGGTCGAACCGGTCAGCGCGGTCACGGACGAGGTGCCGCCCTGGATCACGGTGGTCATGTCGTCGAAGTAACCGGTGCCCACTTCCTGCTGGTGCGCAACGAAGGTGTAGCCTTTGGCGGCGTCAGCGAATTCCTGCTCCTGCAGCTTCACGTAGGCTGTCATGTCGTTGCGGGCGTAGTCGTGCGCCAAGTTGAACATGCTGTGCCACATGTTGTGAATGCCGGCCAGGGTGATGAACTGGTGCTTGTAGCCCATTGCCGACAGTTCGCGCTGGAACTTGGCGATGGTCGCGTCGTCCAGGTTCTTCTTCCAGTTGAAGGAAGGCGAGCAGTTGTAGGACAGCAGTTGGTCCGGGTATTCCTTCTTGATCGCTTCGGCGAAGCGACGGGCTTCGTCCAGGTCCGGCTTGGCGGTTTCGCACCAGATCAGGTCGGCGTACGGCGCGTAGGCCAGGCCGCGGGCGATTGCCTGGTCGAGGCCGGCGCGCACTTTATAGAAGCCTTCCTGGGTACGCTCGCCGGTAACGAATGGTTGGTCGTACGGGTCGCAGTCCGAGGTCAGCAAGTCTGCCGCGTTGGCGTCGGTACGGGCCAGGATGATGGTCGGTGTGCCGGCAACGTCAGCGGCCAGGCGGGCAGCGGTCAGCTTCTGCACGGCTTCCTGGGTCGGTACCAGTACCTTGCCGCCCATGTGGCCGCATTTCTTCACTGACGCAAGCTGGTCTTCGAAGTGCACGCCGGCAGCGCCTGCTTCGATCATGCTCTTCATCAGCTCGTAGGCGTTGAGTACGCCGCCGAAACCGGCCTCGGCATCAGCCACGATTGGCGCGAAGTAGTCGATGTAGCCTTCATCGCCTGGGTTCTTGCCGGCTTTCCACTGGATCTGGTCGGCACGACGGAACGAGTTGTTGATGCGCTTGACCACGGTTGGCACCGAGTCCACCGGGTACAGCGATTGGTCGGGGTACATGGATTCAGCGGAGTTGTTGTCCGCTGCCACTTGCCAGCCGGACAGGTAGATCGCCTGGATACCGGCTTTTACCTGCTGGACTGCCTGGCCGCCAGTGAGGGCGCCCATGCAGTTGACGAAATCTTTGTCGGGACGGAAAGAAGGCTTGGCACCTTGGGTGACCAGGTTCCACAGCTTCTCGGCGCCGAGTTTTGCAAAGGTGTGCTCAGGTTGGACCGAGCCACGCAGGCGGACGACGTCAGCAGCGGAATAAGCGCGGGTCACGCCTTTCCAGCGTGGGTTTTCAGCCCAGTCTTTTTCAAGGGCTGCAATTTGCTGTTCGCGTGTCAGTGCCATGGGGAAAAACCTCGTCGCGTCTTGTTTGAAGTATCCGTTTGCCAGCCCGGCATTCGTTGCCTGGGTAGGGTTGCTCGCTGACCAGAAGCTTTGGTGTTCAAGTCAAATCTGACGGAGGTAGGCGACGGTATGAACGATGGGGCTCAAGGGGGAGTTGAGCAGGTAAAGGCAAACTGCGAACGGTCTTCGGGCGTCGTGGGCCTTTGTACGATCCATCAGTGTGTAGCCGGGTTACCTGGTTGGCTTCCGTCCCTCGGGACAACTTCGTTCCAGTCGCAACCAACGTCAAACACACCTTGTGGGCGGTACAGACACGAATCGGCTCAGGTGGGTAGCTTAGAGCGGCGATCCGAAGGCCCTTGCCAGGGCCCCTGATTAGCGGGAGCGAGGCCATCATGCCCATGCTTTTTTGGCTCGTCAAATGTTTTGTAGTGCTTTTTTTCAGGCACTACATCTTTAGTCTAATGCGACTTGCCAGTCAGTTTTTGGTGCCTCAGTTCAGGGTGTCGACCTTGACCCGTAAAGTCAGGTCATCGCGGCCCTGAGTAGAGTAGCTGCGGGTTGTAGAGGATTTGTCCGCCTGGGTTTCACGATTGATGCCGGCCAGGGGGATCCATTCGCCCAGGCGGCCGCTGACGGTTGTGTCGGTGCTTTGCACGTTCACTACATCGGGACGTTCCTGGCTCATGCGGTCACGGTTGGTACTGATGGCCAAGTGTACGGTTTCGCCAGTGACGCTGGCGGTCACGTAAAAACCCTGGGTGACGTTGCGATACTGGGTCTGGTTTTGCAGACGGCCATAGCTGTCCTGTTGCGTGGTGGTCAGCGGTACGCTCTGGCCGACCTGGATCAGCGCAGGCACGCCTTCGCTGGCCTGGATCTGCTGCACGCCACCGTCGCGGCTGGCAGTGCCGTAGCTGATGATGCGGGTCTGGCTGTCACCGCTGTTCTGCTGGTTGTTCTCGTTGGTATCGACGGTGATCAGCAGGCGTTTGGCCGGTGTATCCAATTGGCCGAGCAGTGCGCGCAAGCCCTCGATCCTGGCGGGCTCAGCGTTAACGATCAGTTGGTTGCCGTAGGCGCTGACGGTGCCGTCCTTGCCAATGAAGTTCTGCGCCACGGGCAGCAGGTCGGCGCTGGTGCGGTTGTTCAGGTTGACGACTTCAGTGGCGGCCATGGCGCAAGCGCTGACGGTCATCACGAGGGCGGTGAGCAGGGTGCGTAGGGACATGTCCGTTATCTCTGCGAGTCATTTGCTTGATAGTGCCAGTTTGTCGGCCTGGTGGGTCGCAAGTTGAATCGTAGACGGCAAAATGCCCTGGCAGGCAGGGCATTTGTGGTGTTGCTGAAATAGCTATCGCAGGCAAGCCAGCTCCCACACTTGACCGAGTACAACCTTTGGAATGTGGTCAGTGTGGGAGCTGGCTTGCCTGCGATGCAGGCGACGCGGTCTCGGATCAGTCCCCGCGCACCATATCCACATGCGGAATCCCGACTTCCAGGAATTCATCACTGACGATCCTGAAGCCCAAGCGCTCGTAGAACGGCGCCGCATACACCTGCGCACTTAGGAATTGCCGGGTCTGGCCGCGCTTCTCGGCCACGCCGATCACCGCTTCCATCAGCTTGTCGCCCACCTTCAGCCCACGCCAGTCCTTGAGTACCGAAACGCGCCCGATTTCGCCGCTGGACAACAGCCGAGCGGTGCCGATCGGGAAATCACCTTCGAACGCCAGAAAGTGCACCGCATCGGCATCGTCCGCGTCCCACTCCAATTCAGGCGGGACCGATTGTTCAGCGATGAATACCGCTTCACGAATGCGCCGAATCTCGTCGATATCCTTTCGCCAGTCCGCGACACTTACGTGAATTTTATTCATCCGCGAACCCCAGGCTGCCTTGCTTGACCAGTTCGCACAGTAGGTCGCGACCGTCTTCGTCGGCCAGCCACTCGCCCAGGTTTTCGCTGTGCAGTGCATCGGCCGAGCACACCAGCTTCAACAGTTCACGCAGTTTGCCCGGCAGGTAACGGCTCTGGCCGCTGGCGAACAGCAGTACGTCGTCATCCACTTCGGACCAGGCCAGGCGTGCGCTCGGGTTGCGCACCAGGATCGCGCCGTCTTGCAGGCTGTTGATGAAGTCTTCTTCGCCCAACTCTTCACCGGCCACCAGTTCCGGGTAGCGTGGCTCGGTCATGAACTGGCCGAACCAGGTCAGCAGCATGCGCTCATCGCTCATGTGCTCGGCGAGCAGGCCCTTGAGGCGGTCCAGTGCGTCGCCCTGGATCTGGTGTGGGTCGCTGACCGGCTGGGCGTCGGCGTCGGTGTAGCGCTCTTCGTCGGTCAGGTACTGGCTGAGGAAGTCGGTGAAGTGGGTCAGCACTTCAGCGGCGCTCGGTGCACGGAAACCTACGGAATAGGTCATGCAGTCGTCTTCGGCAATACCGAAATGGGCCAGGCGCGGGGGCAGGTAGAGCATGTCGCCCGGTTCGAGCACCCATTCGGCGCTTTCTTCGAATTCGGCGAGGATGCGCAGGTCGGCGTGTTGCAGCAACGGGCTTTCGGAATTGCACATCTGGCCGATCTTCCAGTTGCGCTTGCCCTGGGCTTGCAGCAGGAACACATCGTAGTTATCGAAATGCGGACCGACGCTGCCACCCGGCGCGGCGAAGCTGATCATCACATCATCGATACGCCAGCTCGGCAGGAAGCGGAAGTGCTCCAGCAGCTCAGCCACCTCCGGCACGAACTGGTCGACTGCCTGCACCAGCAGGGTCCACTCGCGCTCGGGCAGGGTGCTGAAAGCGTCTTCGGCGAACGGGCCGCGACGCAGTTCCCACGGGCGCTCGCCGTGTTCGATCACCAGGCGCGACTCGACTTCTTCTTCCAGGGCCAGGCCTGCCAGTTCGTCGGCGTCGATCGGGCTTTCGAAGTCAGGGATGGCCTGGCGGATCAGCAGCGGTTTTTTCTGCCAGTAGTCGCGCAGGAATTCCCGTGCCGTGATGCCGCCCAGAAGTTGAAGAGGGATATCAGGATTCATGTGTAACCTATTGAAAAAAAGCACTTTTAAGACAGGAATAAAAACGCCCGGCGCGGCCGGGCGTCTCAAAGGAGCTTGCTTGGATCAGATGCGCTTGGCTTGTTCTACAGCGTTGCCGATGTAGTTGGCCGGGGTGAGCAGTTTCAGCTCGGCTTTGGCTGCGGCTGGCATGTCCAGGCCGTCGATGAAAGTTTGCAGCGCTTCGGGGCTGATGCCCTTGCCGCGCGTCAATTCTTTCAGCTTCTCGTAGGGGTTTTCGATGTTGTAGCGGCGCATCACGGTCTGGATCGGCTCGGCCAGTACTTCCCAGCACGCGTCCAGGTCAGCGGCAATCTTCTGCTCGTTGAGCTCCAGCTTGCTGATGCCTTTGAGGCTGGCTTCGTACGCGATCACGCTGTGGGCAAAACCGACGCCGAGGTTACGCAGTACGGTGGAGTCGGTCAGGTCGCGCTGCCAGCGGGAGATCGGCAACTTGCTGGCCAGGTGCTGGAACAGGGCGTTGGCGATACCCAGGTTGCCTTCGGAGTTTTCGAAGTCGATCGGGTTGACCTTGTGCGGCATGGTCGACGAACCGATTTCGCCTGCAATAGTGCGCTGCTTGAAGTAGCCCAGGGAGATGTAGCCCCAGATATCGCGATCGAAATCGATCAGGATGGTGTTGAAGCGTGCAATCGCGTCGAACAGCTCGGCGATGTAGTCGTGGGGTTCGATCTGCGTGGTGTAGGGGTTGAAGCCCAGGCCCAATTCGTCTTCGATGAAGGCGCGGGCGTTGGCTTCCCAGTCGATCTCAGGGTAGGCCGACAGGTGGGCGTTGTAGTTGCCTACAGCGCCGTTGATCTTGCCCAGCAATGGCACGGCGGCGACTTGGGCGATCTGGCGCTCCAGGCGGTACACCACGTTGGCCAGTTCTTTGCCCAGGGTGGTCGGCGAGGCCGGCTGGCCGTGGGTGCGCGACAGCATCGGCACGGCAGCGAAACGGATCGCCAGCTCGCGGATGGCTTCGGCGGTCTGGCGCATCAGCGGCAGCATCACGTCATCACGGCCTTCGCGCAGCATCAGGGCGTGGGACAGGTTGTTGATGTCCTCGCTGGTGCAGGCAAAGTGGATGAACTCGCTGACCTGGGCCAGTTCCGGCAGTTGGGCCGCTTGCTCTTTGAGCAGGTATTCGATGGCTTTGACGTCGTGGTTGGTGGTGCGCTCGATCTCTTTCACACGCTCGGCGTGCTCCAGGGAGAAGTTTTCCGCCAGGGTGTTCAATACAGCGTTGGCCTCGGCGGAAAACGCCGGCACTTCGCTGATGGCGGGGTGAGCGGCCAGGCGCTGGAGCCAGCGCACTTCAACCAGGACACGGGCACGGATCAGGCCGTACTCGCTGAAAATAGGGCGCAGGGCCTGGGTTTTGCCGGCGTAGCGGCCGTCAACAGGGGAAACCGCAGTGAGCGAAGAGAGCTGCATGGGGTGTTCTCGGACAGTCGGGCAACGAAATGGGGCGCGTATCATACATGAAAAAATCCGCCGGTCCGTCGCCAACTGACCGGCGTATTACGCGTAATGGCTTGAAAACAGCCTGCTGGTGCGACTTATTCGTTGCGCATCAACGGGTAAAGCTCTTTGAGCAATTTGCGTCGGCTGATCACCAACTGCCAGCGATGACCGCCCAGTTGGCGCCACAAGCGTGCCGAACGAATACCGGCCAGGAGCAGGGCGCGGATTTTCGACGCGTTGTTGGGTTGCTGCAGGTTACGCATGTCGCCATGCACCTGGATGCGCTGGCGCAGGGTGCTCAAGGTGTCCTGGTACAGCGCACCACAGGCGGCGATCACGTTTTCGTGGGCCGGGCCGAAGTGTTCTACCTGGGACTGGATCTGCGGCAGGCGCTTGCCGATGGTGTCCAGCAGGTCGTCGCGCTTGGCCAACTGGCGCTCAAGGCCGAGCATCGACAGGGCATAACGTAGCGGCTCGCGCTGCAAAGTACTGGGGTCGCGCTCCAGGGCGCCGATCAGGGCGCGATAGCCTTCACGCAGGGCCAGGTCGTCGCCGCCGTAAACCTCAAGGGTGTCCTTGGGGTCGCGGATCAGCAGGCTGCCGAGCATGCAGGTCAGGCCGGCTTCAGTGACCTGGCCGGTCTTGGCGATCTTGTCCACCAGTACCGCAGCGAGAAAGACACCGCCAAGGGCTGTCAACTGCTCCTGGGTCGGGCTCATGCCGGGTTGCTCCAGGCTTGCGCGACTTCAATCACGCCGCCGCCCAGGCAGATCTCGCCGTCATAGAACACCACGGACTGGCCAGGGGTGACCGCGCGTTGCGGGTCATCGAAGGTGGCACGGTAGCCGGTGGCGGTCTTTTCCAGGGTGCAGGGCTGGTCGCTCTGGCGATAACGCACTTTGGCGGTCAGGCGGCGCGGGGTGCTCAGGTCGATAGGGTTGACCCAATAAATCTCGGAAGCGAGCAGGGCGCCGGAGAACAGCAGCGGGTGCTCGTTGCCCTGGCCGACCACCAGCACGTTGTTTTCCAGGTCTTTGACCAGCACGTACCACGGCTCTTCACCGGCGTCCTTCAAACCGCCAATACCCAGGCCCTGGCGCTGGCCGATGGTGTGGTACATCAGGCCGTGGTGGCGGCCGATCACTTCACCCTCGGTGGTCTTGATCTCGCCCGGTTGCGCCGGCAGGTATTGCTTGAGGAAATCACTGAAGCGCCGCTCGCCGATAAAGCAGATACCGGTGGAATCTTTCTTCTTGGCGGTGGCCAGGCCGTGTTTCTCGGCAATCTTGCGCACTTCGGGTTTTTCCAGCTCGCCGACCGGGAACAGAGTCTTGGCGATCTGTTCACCGCCCACGGCGTGCAGGAAGTAGCTCTGGTCCTTGTTCGGGTCCAGACCCTTGAGCAATTCGGTGCGGCCATCGATATCGCGACGGCGCACGTAGTGGCCGGTAGCTATCAGGTCGGCGCCGAGCATCATGGCGTAGTCGAGGAAGGCCTTGAACTTGATTTCGCGGTTACACAGGATGTCCGGGTTCGGCGTGCGGCCGGCCTTGTATTCGGCCAGGAAGTGCTCGAACACGTTGTCCCAGTACTCGGCGGCGAAGTTGGCGGTGTGCAGCTTGATGCCGATCTTGTCGCACACGGCCTGGGCGTCCGCGAGGTCGTCCATGGCGGTGCAGTATTCGGTTCCATCGTCTTCTTCCCAGTTCTTCATGAACAGGCCTTCCACCTCATAACCCTGCTCCATGAGCAGAACGGCGGAAACGGAAGAGTCCACGCCGCCGGACATGCCGACGATGACGCGCTTCTTTTGTGTGTCAGAAGGGGCTGGATCACGCATAGGGTTTCAACGGGTGTCTTGAAAAAGGACGCGATTCTAGCAGGCCTGGGCCCGCAAGGCTAAAGAGAAGGGCGGATCAATTCGAGACTGTGGCGTTGGCCGGCCAGATAATCATCGATGCAGCGGATAATCAGCTCGCTGCGCCAGTCCTCGCGCAGGGCCATCAACTCGTCACGGGTCAGCCAGCTGGCGCGCAGGATGCCTTCGTCAAGTTGATATTCCGGGTGGTGTTTCAGTGCCTTGGCGATAAAACAGACCCGTTGGTAGGTCACGCCATTGCTCGGGGCGGTATACAGGTAGATGCCGACGATGCCGGTGGCTTCCACGTCCCAGCCGGTTTCTTCCAGGGTTTCGCGCACGGCGGCTTCGGTCAGGGTTTCATTCGGGTCCAGATGGCCGGCGGGCTGGTTGAGCACGGCGCGGCCGCCCTTGAGTTCTTCGACCATCAGGAAGCGGCCGTTGTCTTCGACGATGGTGGCGACGGTGATGTGAGGTTGCCAGGTCATGGGAAGTCTCTTGGGATGCCCCGCGGTCTTCGGGCAGGATTGCGGGCAATGTGGGAGCTGGCTTGCCTGCGATGACGGTCTACCAGCAAGCTATTCAGTAGCTGACCCACCGCTATCGCAGGCAAGCCAGCTCCCACATTCTATTGGGTTTCTTCAGTTAAATCGGTGGCAGTCCGAAACAGAAACCCCGGCACTGGGCCGGGGCTTCTTCGCATCCTTACAACCTTACTTCAACTTGGCAATCGCCGCATTGAGCGTGCTGCTCGGGCGCATGGCTTTGCTGGTCAGCTCAGGGTTCGGCGCGTAGTAGCCGCCGATGTCCACTGGCTTGCCCTGTACGGCGTTGAGTTCGGCAACGATGGTTGCTTCGTTCTCGGCCAGGGTTTTGGCCAGTTCGCCAAACTGCGCTTGCAGTGCAGTGTCTTCTGTCTGGGCGGCCAGGGCTTGTGCCCAGTACAGCGCCAGGTAGAAGTGGCTGCCGCGGTTGTCGATGTTGCCGACTTTGCGCGATGGCGACTTGTTGTTGTCCAGGAACTGGCCGGTGGCCTGGTCCAGGGTCTTGGACAGTACCAGGGCTTTCGGGTTGTTGTACGTCACACCCAAATGCTCAAGGGACGCAGCCAGGGCCAGGAACTCGCCCAGGGAATCCCAGCGCAGGAAGTTTTCTTCCAGCAGTTGCTGCACGTGCTTGGGAGCCGAACCGCCAGCGCCGGTTTCGAACAGGCCACCGCCATTCATCAGCGGCACGATCGACAGCATCTTGGCGCTGGTGCCCAGTTCCATGATCGGGAACAGGTCGGTCAGGTAGTCGCGCAGTACGTTGCCGGTCACCGAGATGGTGTCCAGGCCCTTGCGGGTGCGCTCCAGGGTGAACTTCATCGCATCGACCGGGGCCATGATGCGGATGTCCAGGCCTTCGGTGTTGTGGTCTTTCAGGTAAGTCTGAACTTTCTCGACCACTACGCCATCGTGGGCGCGCTGGGGGTCCAGCCAGAAGATGGCTGGGGTGTTGCTGGCGCGGGCACGGTTGACGGCGAGCTTGACCCAGTCCTGGATCGGAGCGTCTTTGGTCTGGCACATGCGGAAGATGTCGCCAGCTTCGACGTTCTGTTCCATCAGCAGGTTGCCCTGGCTGTCGGTGACGCGGACAACGCCGTCAGCCTTGATCTGGAAGGTCTTGTCGTGGGAACCGTACTCTTCGGCTTTCTTGGCCATCAGGCCAACGTTTGGCACGCTGCCCATGGTGGTCGGGTCGAAGGCGCCATTGGCCTTGCAGTCTTCGATGACCGCCTGGTAGATGGTGGCGTAGCAGCGATCCGGGATCACAGCCTTGGTGTCGTGCAACTGGCCGTCGGTGCCCCACATCTTGCCGGAGTCACGGATCATCGCTGGCATCGAGGCGTCGACGATGACGTCGCTTGGCACGTGCAGGTTGGTGATGCCTTTGTCGGAGTTGACCATCGCCAGGGCAGGGCGAACGGCGTAGACCGCCTGGATGTCGGCTTCGATCTGCGCTTGCTGGTCGGCCGGCAGGGCCTTGATGCGAGCGTACAAGTCGCCAATGCCGTTGTTCAGGTTGAAGCCGATCTGTTCCAGCACGGTCGCGTGCTTGGCCAGGGCGTCTTTATAAAACTCGGCAACGATCTGGCCGAACATGATCGGGTCGGAGACCTTCATCATGGTGGCTTTCAAGTGAACCGACAGCAGCACGCCTTGCTTCTTGGCGTCTTCGATTTCAGCGGCAATGAAGCTGCGCAGGGCTTTCTTGCTCAGCACGGCGGTGTCGATGATTTCGCCGGCCTGAACGCTGGTCTTTTCCTTCAGGACGGTGGTGGTGCCGTCCTTTGCAACCAGCGCAATTTTGACCGCGTCAGCGGTTTCGATCTGCACGGCTTTTTCGCTGCCGTAGAAGTCGCCGTTGTTCATGTGGGCAATGTGCGACTTGGAGTCGGCAGCCCAGGCGCCCATCTTGTGCGGGTGCTTGCGTGCATAGTTCTTGACCGACAGCGGTGCGCGACGGTCGGAGTTGCCTTCGCGCAGTACCGGGTTCACGGCGCTGCCCTTGACCTTGTCGTAACGTGCACGGGTTTCTTTTTCCGCGTCGGTGGTTACGGTTTCAGGGTAGTCCGGCAGGGCGTAGCCCTGGGCCTGCAGTTCCTTGATCGCGGCTTGCAGCTGCGGGGTCGAGGCGCTGATGTTGGGAAGCTTGATGATATTGGCTTCAGGCGTAACGGCCAGGTCGCCCAGTTCGGCGAGGTGGTCCGGGATGGCCTTGGTGCCCAGTTGCTCGGGGAAGCTTGCGAGGATGCGCCCGGCGAGGGAAATGTCGCGGGTTTCCACGGCAATATCAGCGGAAGCGGTGAAGGCCTCTACGATAGGCAGCAGTGAATAGGTGGCGAGGGCTGGGGCTTCGTCGGTGAAGGTGTAGATGATCTTCGAGCGGGTGGGCATATTCGGATTAACTCTCTTCTTTGCTGAAAGCGTGCGCAGAAACTCGAGATGCGCCGGGTAGAGCGCGTTCGTTCAAAGTCATCCATGAGCGAAATGTCGAGGTTTCTTCGCGGTGATGTTGGTTTGCATCAGTCGAGCGTCAAGCGGGTGGGCTATGGTAATAGTCCGGCTTTCTGGCGAAAGGCTACGTGCTAGAGCGGTCCGCCGTCGTGACTCTTTGGTCAGCGGCGGCATTATACATAGGTCGCTATGCTTACGCTGAGCCTTCATACAAAAGGGGGCTCGTCCATTGGTCTAAAGGTCGCAGGTGCGTGGGGTGGTGAGATGTGCTCAAGATTGGCGCTTTTCCCTTTGCTTTCAGGCTTGTAGGCCACCAAATGTGCTGTTTTCGGTGCAAATGAGCATGGCGTGAGGTTTCAGTCGCCATTTATCTGGAGTAGGCTCGAACGCAGCCAGATGTTCAATCCATAGATGGAGTTCAGCATGGGATACAAGAAGATTCAGGTTCCGGCAGTCGGCGACAAAATCACCGTCAATGCAGACCATTCTCTCAATGTTCCTGACCAACCGATCATCCCCTACATCGAAGGTGACGGTATTGGCGTCGACATCAGCCCGGTGATGATCAAGGTGGTCGATGCCGCTGTTGAAAAGGCTTACGGCGGCAAGCGCAAAATCTCCTGGATGGAGGTGTACGCTGGTGAAAAGGCCACTCAAGTCTACGACCAGGATACGTGGCTTCCCCAGGAAACCCTGGATGCGGTCAAGGATTACGTGGTGTCCATCAAGGGCCCGCTGACAACGCCGGTGGGTGGCGGTATCCGCTCGCTGAACGTGGCCCTGCGCCAGCAACTTGACCTGTACGTGTGCCTGCGCCCGGTGCGCTGGTTTGAAGGCGTGCCCAGCCCGGTGAAAAAGCCTGGCGACGTGGACATGACCATCTTCCGTGAGAACTCCGAGGATATTTACGCGGGCATCGAGTGGAAGGCCGGTTCGCCGGAAGCGATCAAGGTGATCAAGTTCCTCAAGGAAGAAATGGGCGTGACCAAGATCCGTTTCGACCAGGATTGCGGGATTGGCGTCAAGCCGGTCTCCAAAGAGGGCACCAAGCGCCTGGCGCGCAAGGCCTTGCAGTATGTGGTGGATAACGACCGCGACTCGCTGACCATCGTGCACAAAGGCAACATCATGAAGTTCACCGAGGGTGCCTTCAAGGAGTGGGCCTATGAGGTGGCGGCTGAAGAGTTCGGTGCGACCTTGCTCGATGGCGGGCCGTGGATGCAGTTCAAGAACCCCAAGACCGGCAAGAATGTAGTGGTCAAAGATGCTATTGCCGACGCCATGCTCCAGCAGATCCTGCTGCGCCCGGCCGAATATGACGTGATCGCGACCCTCAACCTCAATGGTGATTACCTGTCCGACGCCCTGGCGGCGGAAGTGGGCGGTATCGGTATTGCGCCGGGGGCCAACCTGTCGGACACCGTGGCAATGTTTGAAGCCACCCACGGCACTGCGCCTAAATATGCGGGCAAGGATCAGGTCAACCCTGGTTCATTGATCCTGTCGGCGGAAATGATGCTGCGGCATATGGGTTGGGTCGAGGCGGCGGATCTGATTATCAAGGGCACCAATGGCGCGATTTCGGCCAAGACCGTGACCTATGACTTCGAGCGTCTGATGGATGGCGCTACGTTGCTGTCGTCGTCGGGCTTTGGTGACGCGTTGATCAAGCATATGTAAACAGGTAGACAAAACCGGCCGCCCTGATGATTCGGGGCGGCCGGTTTGCTTTCAGTGCTTTGTTCAGAAGCTGGTCAGGCCTGCTTGCTTTTCTTGTCTTGATTTGTGACCGTGCGCCGCGCCGTTTTCTACAGCGGGCGTGGTGGTGATGCCTTTGATATTCACCGCATGCAAGCCCTTTGGGCCCTGGGTAATGTCAAAGGATACCGGTTGACCCGCCTTCAGCGTTTTGTACCCATCCGCCTGGATCGCTGAGAAATGCGCAAAAAGGTCTTCTTGCTTGCCGTCTTCATTAATGAAGCCGTAACCCTTGGAATTGTTGAACCACTTGACCTTACCACTAGCCATTCCCTTATCCCTCTGCACCAGACTCCATCACTGGAGTATCATCCTGTCTATCCGTCCTAACCCGAATAAATAAGGTTGACTGCGCGGACCTTTTTTACCCACTGTGGGCTCTATTTGTTGTAACACCGTTTCGCCGATAGTCAAGGTGACCCAAGAGTCAGAGTTGAAATTCTGACAGGTCGCCCCCACCACTGTAATTGAACCACTGACGAACCTTTCTTTCCCATGCATGCAAACAGCCAGATTCGACTAACATTCAATCAGGATCGCCCGGATCAGGAACATGACGACGACGGTTCTGCAGGCATTGCTGTTCAGGAGGCCAAGCCTGCTTTACAGGCGCCGCCGATGTACAAGGTGGTTTTGTTCAATGATGACTACACACCGATGGATTTCGTCGTCGAAGTGCTCGAGGTGTTTTTTAACCTGAACCGCGAGTTGGCGACCAAGGTAATGCTGGCCGTTCACACAGAAGGACGGGCAGTATGTGGAGTGTTTACCCGCGACATCGCCGAGACAAAGGCCATGCAGGTCAACCAGTACGCCAGGGAAAGCCAGCATCCGCTACTCTGTGAAATCGAGAAGGACGGTTAACGCCGACCACTTGGGTATGAGGTGAAGCTATGTTAAACCGCGAGCTCGAAGTCACCCTCAATCTTGCCTTCAAGGAGGCTCGTTCGAAGCGTCATGAATTCATGACCGTCGAACACCTGCTGTTGGCACTTTTGGATAACGAAGCTGCCGCCACCGTTCTACGTGCGTGCGGCGCCAACCTCGACAAGCTCAAGCATGACCTGCAGGAGTTTATCGACTCCACCACGCCACTGATCCCCGTGCATGACGAGGACCGCGAAACCCAGCCAACCCTGGGGTTCCAGCGGGTATTGCAGCGTGCTGTGTTCCACGTACAGAGCTCCGGTAAGCGTGAAGTCACGGGCGCGAACGTGCTTGTGGCAATTTTCAGCGAACAGGAAAGCCAGGCCGTGTTCCTGCTCAAGCAGCAGAGCGTTGCCCGTATTGATGTAGTCAATTACATCGCCCACGGTATCTCTAAAGTGCCTGGGCACGGCGATCATTCCGAGGGTGAGCAGGATATGCAGGACGAGGAGGGCGGTGAGTCTTCTTCTTCGAGCAATCCGCTGGATGCCTATGCCAGCAACCTCAATGAAATGGCGCGCCAGGGGCGGATCGATCCGCTGGTGGGGCGTGAGCATGAGGTTGAGCGTGTAGCGCAGATCCTTGCGCGTCGTCGCAAGAACAACCCGTTGCTGGTGGGCGAGGCGGGCGTGGGTAAGACCGCGATTGCCGAAGGCCTGGCCAAGCGCATTGTCGACAACCAGGTGCCAGACCTGCTGGCCAGCAGTGTCGTCTATTCCCTTGACCTGGGCGCGTTGCTCGCCGGGACCAAGTACCGTGGCGATTTCGAGAAACGCTTCAAGGCGTTGCTCGGTGAGTTGAAAAAACGTCCACAGGCCATCCTGTTCATCGACGAGATCCATACCATCATTGGCGCCGGTGCAGCTTCCGGTGGGGTGATGGACGCTTCCAACCTGCTCAAGCCACTGCTGTCCTCGGGTGATATCCGTTGCATTGGTTCGACCACGTTCCAGGAATTCCGCGGCATCTTCGAAAAAGACCGTGCCCTGGCGCGTCGCTTCCAGAAAGTCGACGTGTCCGAGCCGTCGGTTGAAGACACCATCGGTATCCTGCGCGGGCTCAAGGGGCGTTTTGAAGCGCACCATGGCATCGAATACACCGATGAGGCCTTGCGTGCGGCGGCTGAGCTGGCGTCGCGCTACATCAATGACCGGCATATGCCTGACAAGGCCATCGATGTGATCGACGAAGCGGGTGCCTATCAGCGCCTGCAGCCGGTCGAGAAGCGCGTGAAGCGCATCGACGTGCCTCAAGTCGAGGACATCGTGGCCAAGATCGCGCGGATTCCGCCAAAACACGTCACCAGCTCCGACAAGGAGTTGCTGCGTAACCTGGAGCGCGACCTCAAGCTCACTGTGTTTGGCCAGGATGCGGCCATCGACTCGCTGTCCACGGCGATCAAGTTGTCGCGTGCTGGCCTCAAGTCGCCGGACAAGCCAGTCGGTTCGTTCCTGTTCGCAGGCCCGACCGGCGTCGGCAAGACCGAGGCGGCTCGCCAGCTGGCCAAGGCCATGGGCATCGAACTGGTCCGTTTCGACATGTCCGAGTACATGGAGCGCCACACTGTGTCGCGCTTGATCGGTGCGCCTCCGGGCTATGTCGGCTTCGACCAGGGCGGCCTGTTGACCGAGGCGATCACCAAGCAGCCACATTGCGTATTGCTGCTCGATGAAATCGAAAAGGCTCACCCGGAAGTCTTCAACCTGCTATTGCAGGTCATGGACCACGGGACCCTGACCGATAACAACGGGCGCAAGGCAGACTTCCGCAACGTGATCGTGATCATGACCACCAACGCCGGTGCCGAAACCGCGGCGCGGGCTTCGATCGGCTTTACGCATCAGGATCACTCCTCCGATGCCATGGAAGTCATCAAGAAGAGCTTCACGCCGGAGTTCCGCAACCGCCTGGACACCATTATCCAGTTTGGTCGCCTCAGCCATGAGGTCATCAAAAGCGTGGTGGACAAGTTCCTCACCGAGCTTCAAGCGCAGTTGGAAGACAAGCGCGTGCAGCTGGATGTGACGGAAGCGGCCCGCAGTTGGATCGCAGAGGGCGGCTACGATGCGGCAATGGGCGCACGCCCAATGGCGCGTCTGATCCAGGACAAGATCAAGCGGCCATTGGCCGAAGAGATCCTGTTCGGCGAACTCTCCGACCATGGTGGGGTGGTACACATCGACCTGAAGGACGGCGAGCTGACCTTCGAGTTCGAGACCACGGCTGAAATGGCCTGATCGTTAGCTGCAACATTGCAAAAGGCGCCGAAAGGCGCCTTTTTGCTGCCTGAAATACGATTACGAGACAATGACGGTCAACTGTGGGAGCTGGCTTGCCTGCGATGACGGTCCTTCAGTCGCACATCGTTAACTGGCCCACCGCTATCGCAGGCAAGCCAGCTCCCACAGGGTCAAGTGGCGACTGTTAAATCCTGCGCACACAAAAACGCCCGGCATAACCGGGCGTTTTGTATTGACTTGCTTAGCGAGCGCGGTAAGTGATGCGCCCTTTGCTCAAGTCATAGGGCGTCAGCTCGACGCGCACTTTGTCACCGGTAAGAATACGAATGTAGTTCTTGCGCATCTTGCCGGAGATATGCGCGGTTACGACGTGCCCATTTTCCAACTCCACACGAAACATGGTGTTGGGCAGGGTGTCGACGACAGTGCCTTCCATTTCGAAGCTGTCTTCTTTCGACATGCAGTAAAGCCCTCGGTATCCAGTGAATGGCCCGGTGCAACTGCGCCAGGCAAAAGCGGCGTGCATTGTGCCCGAAAAAGGGTGTTCAAGCCAAGGGGTTCTAGTTAAGCGTGACCCATCTTTGATTAATCAGCAGCTCAATGGGCCGATATTGGGTCTTGTAGTTCATCTTTTTGCAGTTCTTGATCCAGTATCCGAGGTACACCGCTTCCAGCTCCAGGCGCAGCGCTTCGCCTATTTGCCAGAGGATGGCGAAGCGCCCGAGGCTGCGGCGTTCTTCGGTCGGTTCATAGAAGGTGTACACGGCCGAGAGGCCGTTGGGCAGTAGGTCGGTCACCGCTACGGCCAGCAGGCGGCCATCGAGGCGGAACTCGTAGAAGCGCGAAAAAGGCAAGTCACGCACCAGGAATGTGGAAAACTGGTCGCGGCTGGGCGGATACATATCGCCGTCGGCATGACGCTGCTCGATATAGCGTTGGTAGAGATCGAAATATTCTTCGCTGTATTGGGGTTTGGTGGCGTGTACTGTCAGGTCAGCGTTGCGCTTGAGAATGCGTTTCTGATTACGGTCGGGCGAAAACTGCGCAACCGGGATACGCGCAGGCACGCACGCGTTGCAGTTCTGGCAATGGGGGCGATACAGGTGATCGCCGCTGCGCCGGAAGCCCATCTCGGACAGGTCGGCATACACATGCACGTCCATGGGCTGGCTGGGATCGAGGAACAGCGTGGTGGCCTGCTCGTCGGGCAGATAGCTGCATGAGTGGGCTTGAGTGGCATAGAACTTCAAGCGCGCCAGCTCGGTCATGATCAACCCTCGGGATAAGCTTTGAAATAAGTGTAAGCCACGTGCGCGAAAGTCGCCTAGGAAACCCACGGCCCGGCGTTGGGTTGGTCCAGATGTTTATGCAGGACATCAGCGAAGACGCTGCGGGGTATGCCGCGGGCGCCCAGGCTGTGCAGGTGATCGTTGGGCATCTGGCAATCGATCAGCACAAATCCCCAGGCTTGCAGTTGCCGGGTCAGCGTGGCGAAGCCGAATTTGGAGGCGTTGTCGGCGCGGCTGAACATGGACTCGCCAAAAAACAACTGGCCCATCGCCAGGCCATAAAGGCCACCTACCAGTTCGCCCTGGTCCCAGACCTCGACGGAATGCGCATAGCCGCGTTGGTGCAGCTCCAGATAAGCCTTCTGGATACCTTCGGTGATCCAGGTGCCATCGGCGTAGGCCCGGGGCGCGGCGCAGGCTTGGATGACGGCGGCGAAATCCTGGTCGAAGGTCACGGTATAGCGCTGCTGGCGCAATAATTTGCCCAGGCTGCGGGAAACATGCAGCTCGTCGGGGAAAATCACCGTGCGCGGGTCTGGCGACCACCAGAGGATAGGCTGGCCTTCGGAGAACCAGGGGAAGCAGCCATGGCGGTAGGCCTGGATCAGTCGTTCGGCCGACAGGTCGCCACCGGCGGCGAGCAGGCCGTTGGGTTCGCGCATGGCCTTGGCCAAGGGAGGGAACGTCAGGGTGTCGCGTTGTAACCAGGTCAGCATGGCATCCAGGCTTAGGGAAGGGGAGGGGAGTGGCAGGTCATGCACCTGCACCGCAAGCGTTGATTATTGACGACCCTGCGCCATGGGGCCAGCCCGAATAGGCGATTGACGAGGATTAGCATGAACGGGTGTTTTTGCAACTCTGTACACAGGGTGTGGTCGTAATCGGGTCTGGCGCATGCCGGCCATTTGCCAAGCTTGCCTGGATTGCTAAATACAGCTCATAAGCCTTTGTCAGCAAAGGCAATGCATGCTCAAATTGTGCGTGCAGTCGGGTGAAGGGCAAGTGTGTGGCATCGCGCACGCAAACCCGTACAATGCGGCCATTGTGGCGTTATCGCCATTTCACCTATCCGTCACCGGGTGTTAAAAGTAGATTCAGCAACATTCGTTCATTTTTCAACTGTTCCGGATAGAACAGTCGTGTGTAGTCATTCAACAGATGGACGCGCTAAAGGCGCAGGAATAGACCCGTTTTGAAGAAATCCGCCGCAGCACCTAAAGCAGCAGTCGTACCGGCCTGGCGCCAGCACCTGCATTACCGACTCAAGGAAGGCGCACTGATTGCCATCGGTGCGCTGTGCCTGTTCCTGATGATGGCCTTGCTGACCTATGGCAAGGACGATCCGGGCTGGAGCCATAACAGCAAGATCGATGACGTGCAGAATTTCGGCGGCCCTGTAGGTTCCTACAGCGCCGATATCCTCTTCATGATCCTGGGTTACTTTGCCTACATTTTCCCGCTGTTGCTGGCGATCAAGACCTGGCAGATCTTCCGCCAGCGTCACGAGCCGTGGCAGTGGAGCGGCTGGCTGTTCTCCTGGCGCCTGATCGGCCTGGTGTTCCTGGTGCTGTCGGGCGCTGCGCTGGCGCATATCCACTTCCATGCCCCGACCGGTCTGCCGGCGGGCGCGGGCGGGGCCCTGGGTGAAAGCCTTGGCGACCTGGCGCGCAGGACCCTGAATATCCAGGGCAGCACCCTGATGTTCATCGCGCTGTTCCTGTTCGGCCTCACGGTATTCACCGACCTGTCATGGTTCAAGGTGATGGACGTGACCGGCAAGATCACCCTCGACCTGTTCGAATTGTTCCAGGGCGCCGCCAACCGCTGGTGGGCCGCCCGTGTCGAGCGCAAGCAAATGGTGGCGCAGCTGCGTGAGGTCGACACCCGTGTCAACGAGGTGGTGGCCCCAAGCACGCCGGATCGGCGCGAGCAAGCCAAGGTCAAGGAGCGCTTGATCGAGCGCGAGCAGGCCCTGAGCAAGCACATGTCGGACCGTGAAAAGCAGGTGCCGCCCGTGATCGCCCCGGCACCGCCCAAGGCGCCGGAGCCCAGCCATCGCGTGCAAAAAGAGAAGCAGGCACCGCTGTTCATCGACAGCGCCGTCGAAGGCACCTTGCCGCCGATCTCGATTCTGGACCCGGCCGAAAAGAAACAACTCAACTATTCCCCCGAATCCCTGGCGGCCGTCGGCCACCTGCTGGAAATCAAGCTCAAGGAATTCGGCGTCGAAGTGTCGGTGGACTCGATCCATCCGGGCCCGGTGATCACCCGTTACGAAATCCAACCGGCCGCCGGGGTAAAAGTCAGCCGCATTTCCAACCTGGCCAAAGACTTGGCACGTTCCCTGGCCGTGACCAGCGTGCGCGTGGTGGAAGTGATCCCGGGCAAGACCACCGTGGGTATCGAGATTCCCAACGAAGACCGCCAGATCGTGCGCTTCTCCGAAGTGCTGTCGACGCCGGAATACGACAACTTCAAATCGCCGGTCACCCTGGCGCTCGGCCATGACATCGGCGGCAAGCCGGTGATTACCGACCTGGCGAAAATGCCGCACTTGCTGGTAGCCGGTACCACTGGTTCCGGTAAGTCGGTGGGTGTGAACGCCATGATCCTGTCGATCCTGTTCAAGTCCGGGCCGGATGACGCCAAGCTGATCATGATCGACCCGAAGATGCTGGAACTGTCGATCTACGAAGGCATCCCGCACCTGCTGTGCCCGGTGGTCACCGACATGAAGGACGCCGCCAACGCCCTGCGCTGGAGCGTTGCCGAGATGGAGCGCCGCTACAAGCTCATGGCGAAGATGGGCGTGCGTAACCTGTCGGGCTTCAATGCCAAGGTCAAGGAAGCCCAGGACGCCGGCACACCGCTGACCGACCCGCTGTACAAGCGCGAAAGTATTCACGATGAAGCACCACTGCTGACCAAGCTGCCGACCATCGTGGTGGTGGTCGATGAATTTGCCGACATGATGATGATCGTCGGCAAGAAGGTTGAAGAGCTGATCGCCCGTATCGCCCAGAAGGCACGGGCGGCGGGTATCCACTTGATCCTCGCGACACAGCGGCCGTCGGTGGACGTGATCACCGGCCTGATCAAGGCCAACATTCCGACCCGCATGGCGTTCCAGGTCTCCAGCAAGATCGACTCGCGCACCATCATTGACCAGGGTGGCGCCGAGCAACTGCTGGGCCACGGTGACATGCTCTACATGCCGCCGGGCACCAGCCTGCCGATTCGCGTTCACGGCGCCTTTGTTTCCGATGACGAAGTCCACCGTGTGGTCGAAGCCTGGAAACTGCGCGGCGCGCCCGAGTACAACGACGACATCCTCAACGGCGTCGAAGAAGCCGGCAGCGGCTTTGAAAATGGCGGCGGTGGCGGTGATGACGATGCCGAGACCGACGCTTTGTATGACGAAGCCGTGGCCTTCGTACTGGAAAGCCGCCGTGCGTCGATCTCCGCGGTGCAGCGCAAGCTGAAAATCGGCTACAACCGTGCCGCCCGCATGATCGAAGCCATGGAAATGGCCGGCGTCGTGACCGCAATGAACACCAATGGCTCGCGTGAAGTCATCGCCCCCGGGCAGATGCGCGACTGATTCCGCGCCGCGTGGCAACACGCGGCGTGCCCTGACTACTCAATGAGGACTCCCATGCGCTTTATCCGCATGCTGTTGTTGCCAGCCTTGGCCCTGACCGCTGTTTCGGCTCACGCTGACCCGGCTTCCGTCGCCAGCCTGAAGAACCTGTTGGACAAATCCCAGACCCTCACCGCGCGCTTCTCCCAGCTGACCCTGGATGCCGGCGGCACCCAGTTGCAGGAAACAGCCGGTGAAATGGCCGTGCAGCGCCCAGGGCTGTTCTACTGGCATACCGAAGGCAAGGCGGAGCAGACCATCGTTTCCGACGGCCAGAAAGTCACGCTGTGGGACCCGGACCTGGAACAGGCGACCATCAAGAAGCTCGATCCGCGCCTGAACCAGACCCCGGCACTGCTGCTGTCGGGTGATGTGTCGAAAATCAACGACAGCTTCGACATCACCTCCAAGCAGACCAGCAACGTCATCGAGTTCACCCTCAAGCCAAAATCCAAGGACACGTTGTTTGACACGCTGTCCCTGTCGTTCGGCAACGGCGTGATCAACAACATGCGCCTGGTCGACAGCGTCGGCCAGCGCACCGATATCCTGTTCTCCGGGGTCAAGGCCAACCAGCCGGTGCCCGCGTCCAAGTTCAAGTTCGACATCCCCAAGGGTGCCGACGTGATCCAGGAATAAACTGCCCAGAGGTTTCAAACGCTGCCCATGGATCTGTTTCGAAGTGACCCGATTGCCCAGCCGTTGGCCGCGCGCTTGCGTTCGACCAACCTGGATGAGTACGTCGGTCAGGAACACCTGCTCGCTCGGGGCAAGCCCTTGCGCGAAGCCCTGGAGCAGGGTGCGCTGCATTCGATGATTTTCTGGGGGCCGCCGGGCGTGGGCAAGACCACCCTGGCGCGGTTGCTGGCGAAGGTCTCGGATGCGCACTTTGAAACGGTCTCGGCGGTGCTCGCCGGGGTCAAGGAGATCCGCCAGGCGGTGGAAGTCGCCAAGCAGCAGGCCGGGCAATACGGTAAACGCACTATCCTGTTCGTCGACGAAGTGCATCGCTTCAACAAGTCGCAGCAGGATGCGTTCCTGCCTTATGTCGAGGACGGTACGCTGATCTTTATCGGCGCCACCACCGAAAACCCTTCCTTTGAATTGAACAACGCCTTGTTGTCACGGGCGCGGGTCTATGTGCTCAAGAGTCTGGATGAAGCGGCGATGCGAAAGCTGCTGCACCGAGCCTTGAGCGAAGACAAGGGGCTGGGCAAGCGCCAGCTGAGCCTCAGCGATGAAGGTTTCAAGATTTTGCTGACCGCCGCCGATGGCGACGGGCGCCGCTTTCTCAACTTGCTGGAGAATGCTTCCGACCTGGCCGAAGACGGCGGCGAGATTGGCGTCGACCTGTTGCAAAGCTTGCTCGGTGACACACGCCGGCGTTTCGACAAGGGCGGCGAAGCCTTCTACGACCAGATTTCCGCGCTGCACAAATCCGTACGCGGTTCCAACCCTGATGGCGCGCTGTATTGGTTTGCGCGCATGATCGATGGCGGTTGCGACCCGCTGTACCTGGCGCGTCGGGTGGTGCGCATGGCCAGCGAAGACATCGGCAATGCCGACCCGCGGGCCCTGAGCCTGTGCCTGGCCGCCTGGGAGGTGCAGGAGCGCCTCGGCAGTCCGGAAGGCGAGTTGGCGGTCGCCCAGGCCATCACTTACCTGGCCTGCGCGCCCAAAAGCAACGCAGTGTACATGGGCTTCAAGTCGGCCCTGCGTGCGGCCGCCGAGCATGGTTCCCTCGAAGTGCCGCTGCACCTGCGCAACGCGCCGACCAAGCTGATGAAGCAGCTGGGGTATGGCGACGAATACCGTTATGCCCACGATGAGCCGGACGCCTACGCGGCCGGCGAAGACTACTTCCCCGATGAGCTGGAGCCGCAGCCGTTCTACCAGCCAGTGCCCCGTGGCCTGGAGCTGAAGATCGGTGAGAAGCTCAACCACCTGGCCACCCTCGACCGTCTGAGCCCCAGGCAGCGGAGAAAAACATGATTCCTTTGGTGATCGCCGTCTCGGCGGGAGGTATCGCCGGTACACTGCTGCGCTTCGCCACCGGCAATTGGATCAACGCCAATTGGCCGAAACACTTCTATACGGCGACGCTCGCCGTTAATATCGTGGGCTGCCTGTTGATCGGCGTGTTATACGGCCTGTTTTTGTTACGCCCGGAAGTGCCTGTCGAGGTACGTGCCGGCCTGATGGTTGGCTTTCTTGGCGGCCTGACGACTTTTTCATCCTTTTCACTGGATACCGTGCGCCTGCTGGAAAGCGGGCAAGTGCCGCTGGCGATTGGCTATGCGGCCATCAGCGTATTCGGCGGGCTGCTCGCCACCTGGGCTGGCCTGTTCTTGACCAAACTTTGATAACGAGAGACCGACATGCTCGATTCCAAACTGTTACGTAGCAACCTTCAGGACGTAGCGGACCGCCTGGCATCCCGTGGCTTTGCCTTGGATGTTGCGCGCATCGAAGCGCTGGAAGAACAGCGCAAGACCGTCCAGACCCGCACCGAAGCACTGCAGGCTGAACGTAATGCGCGCTCCAAGTCCATCGGCCAGGCCAAGCAGCGCGGTGAAGACATCGCGCCGTTGATGGCGGATGTCGAGCGCATGGGCACTGAGCTGTCCGATGGCAAAATCGAGCTGGAAGGCATTCAGACCCAATTGGATTCGATCCTGCTGGGCATTCCGAACCTGCCCCACGAATCTGTGCCGGTCGGCGAAGATGAAGAAGGCAACGTCGAAGTGCGCCGCTGGGGCACGCCGAAAGCCTTCGATTTCGAGATCAAGGACCACGTCGCCTTGGGCGAATTGACCGGTGGCCTGGATTTTGAAACCGCGGCAAAAATGTCCGGCGCACGCTTTGCCTTGCTGCGCGGCCCGATTGCGCGCATGCACCGTGCACTGGCGCAGTTCATGATCAACCTGCACACCGGCGAACACGGTTATGAAGAGGCCTACACCCCGTACCTGGTTCAGGCGCCGGCGTTGATGGGCACCAGCCAACTGCCGAAATTCGAAGAAGACCTGTTCAAGATCAGCCGCGACGGCGAAGCCGACCTGTACCTGATCCCGACCGCCGAAGTGTCGCTGACCAATATCGTCGCCGGCGAAATCCTCGACGCCAAGCAACTGCCGTTGAAGCTGGTTGCTCACAGCCCGTGCTTCCGTAGCGAAGCCGGCGCGTCGGGTCGCGACACCCGTGGCATGATCCGCCAGCATCAGTTCGACAAGGTTGAAATGGTCCAGGTAGTAGAGCCGTCGACCTCCATGGAAGCCCTGGAAGGCCTGACTGCCAACGCCGAGCGTGTGCTGCAGTTGCTGGAGCTGCCTTACCGCGTACTGGCCCTGTGCACGGGCGACATGGGCTTCAGCGCCGTGAAAACCTACGACCTGGAAGTGTGGGTGCCGAGCCAGGACAAATACCGCGAGATTTCGTCGTGCTCCAACTGCGGTGACTTCCAGGCCCGTCGCATGCAGGCGCGTTTCCGCAACCCGGAAACCGGCAAGCCGGAGCTGGTGCACACCCTCAACGGTTCGGGCCTGGCCGTAGGCCGTACCCTGGTGGCCGTGCTGGAAAACTACCAGCAGGCGGACGGTTCGATCCGTGTACCTGAGGTGCTCAAGCCTTACATGGCGGGCGTTGAGGTCATCCGCTAAATGGAATTTCTGCCGCTGTTTCATAACCTGCGCGGCAGCCGTGTGTTGGTCGTCGGTGGTGGGGAGATTGCCTTGCGCAAATCCCGGCTGCTGGCCGACGCCGGCGCGGTGTTGCGGGTGGTTGCTCCCCAGATCGAAAGCCAGCTGCGTGAGCTGGTGCTGGGCAGTGGCGGGGAACTGATGTTGCGCGGTTATCAGGAGGCCGACCTGGACGGTTGCACCCTGATTATCGCAGCCACCGACGATGAGCCACTGAATGCGCAAGTATCCAGTGATGCCAAGCGTCGCTGCGTGCCGGTCAATGTGGTGGACGCGCCAGCGTTGTGCAGCGTGATCTTCCCGGCAATTGTCGACCGTTCACCCTTGGTGATTGCCGTCTCCAGCGGCGGTGACGCGCCGGTACTGGCACGGCTGATCCGCGCCAAGCTGGAAACCTGGATTCCCTCGACCTACGGTCAATTGGCTGGGCTGGCCGCGCGTTTTCGGGCTCAGGTCAAAGGTTTGTACCCGGATGTGCAGCAACGCCGGGCGTTCTGGGAAGAAGTGTTCCAGGGCCCGATTGCCGACCGCCAGTTGGCCGGGCAGGGCGAGGAGGCCGAGCGCCTGTTGATCGAAAAGGTCAATGGCGCGCCGCCTTACGCGCCCGGTGAGGTGTACCTGGTGGGTGCGGGCCCAGGCGACCCGGATTTGCTGACCTTCCGCGCATTGCGCCTGATGCAGCAAGCCGACGTGGTGCTGTACGACCGTTTGGTTGCGCCGGCGATTTTGGAACTGTGCCGTCGTGATGCCGAGCGCGTGTACGTCGGCAAGCGTCGCGCCGATCACGCGGTGCCCCAGGACCAGATCAACCAGCAACTGGTAGACCTGGCCAAGCAAGGCAAGCGCGTGCTGCGCCTCAAGGGGGGGGACCCGTTCATCTTTGGTCGTGGTGGCGAAGAGATCGAAGAGTTGGCGGCCCACGGCATCCCGTTCCAGGTAGTGCCGGGTATTACGGCAGCCAGTGGTTGCGCGGCCTATGCCGGGATTCCGCTGACTCATCGCGACTATGCCCAATCTGTACGTTTTATTACCGGGCACTTGAAGAACGGTACCTCGGACTTGCCTTGGCAAGACCTGGTCGGCCCCTCACAGACCCTGGTGTTCTACATGGGCTTGATTGGCTTGCCTATCATTTGCGAGCAGTTGATCAAGCACGGGCGCGCGTCGGACACCCCAGCGGCGCTGATCCAGCAGGGCACCACGTCCAACCAGCGCGTGTTCACCGGCACCCTGGCCGACCTGCCGCGCATGGTGGCGGAGCATGAGGTGCATGCGCCGACATTAGTGATCGTCGGTGAAGTGGTGGTACTGCGTGAGAAGCTCAAGTGGTTCGAGGGCGCTCAATCCCAAGTCTGAACCGGCTCTTGTGGCGAGGGAGGTTGGTCCCGGTGGGAGGGGGAGCGCCCCCCAAATTTTGGGGGCGCCACGCAGCCCAACGGGGGGAAGCTCCCTCGCCCCGTCTCTTATTAACAACTTCCAGCCCACGAGAACACGGAAAAAAAATCGGATGCCGTC